>JALUFI010000045.1 GCA_027043685.1 Pyrodictiaceae archaeon | reverse complement strand
CCCGTGGGCGTGGGGGGAGGGAAAACAGTGGGCGGGGCTCCTCCGCTGCCCCGGCGTGGAATGAGCGGCCGTGGAGGGTGTCGGCGGTGTGGGTTACTTGTTCTGCTGGCTGTTGCCGGGTGCTGGGAAGGCGCTGGGTAGCTCGGGGAACTCGGTCTTCATCCTCTGCTCTGCTATGGCGGCGGCCTCCTCGAGTATCTTCCTGGCCTCCTCGCTCGCGATCATCGGCATCGTGCTGAAGGCGCCGGTGAACTCGCCTGCCTCGGTCACCACGCTCTCCAGTAGGTCGCCTATCTCTGCCATCTCTAGGCCTATCTCGGGTATCAGGCCTACGAGGTGCTGGCGGAGGTCCCTTATCACGGCGACGACGGGCTGCAGGCCTACCAGCACGTCGCCCATGGTCATCACGGTCTCTAGGCGGAGCGCCACCTTCTCGAGCGCGTACTTGGCCATCATTAGGCTCTTTACCATCTTCCTTAGCTCGGCCACCTCGCCGGCGTACATCAGCGCCCTGGTCTTGTCCTTCTCCATCTGGGCCTGGACCACCTTCTCGAAGAGCGCCTGGTCCCTCTCACGCATCTTCGCTATTATGTACTCGAGCTTGTTGTTCTGGACGCGCAGCTTGTACAGCGCCAGCGCCAGCTTGTGCCTCAGCGGGGGCGGCGGGTTGATGGTGTTCCTTATCTTCTCTATCACGCCGGGGCTCTTCGGCTGGGGGTTCCATATCTTCGCGAAGTCATCTACCCGTGCCATGGCTCTCAGCGCCGGTGAGTCTCCTAGGCCCCGGAGCGCTACCTAACCCGGCGGGGCCCGTGGCACCACCCCCCACAGCATAAATAGAGTTGAAACAACAGTGCACGGTAGCCCTACCTCTGCAGCTAGAGAAGCCCTTCCGGGGAGAGACGTAGCCAGACAGGACGTGAAGCTGGCCGGAAACGGGGATGAAAGAGAAAGAGAAGGAACCTGGCTACTATCTAGTGCCCCTCGGAGGGCCGAGGCCCCCGGGCCGCGGAAGCCCTCGTCGGCCGACGTGAAGGGCTGCACCCAGTGCTCTACGCCCACCGGCTCCTCGACGAGAGGGGGCTCGCCTCCTGCATCCCAAAGGATCTGGAAGGGGGTCCATGGCCCGCCGGAGGCCCTGGTGGGGCTCCTCCACGCGGTCGCCCTGGAGGCGGAGAGGAGGGGGCTGGGGCTCCGCTGCCTCAGTGTCTGCAGGCCGGAGGAGGCTGCGCTGCCCGTCCTTCGCCTCGTGCACCGGGCGCTGGAGCTCACGTCGCCGAGGCGCTCCCCATGGCGGAGGCGTTGGCCGAGGCGGCGCGGGAGGCGGGGATGGAGCCGGGGGAGCTGAGGGCGGCTGCCCGGCTCGCCTTCATGCTGGCCGCGAGGCTTCTCCCAGCGGCGGTGGTGAGGACGAGGAGCCACACGGCTGTGATAATCGTGAATGAGGGGAGCGTCTACCCCTTCGCGGCCGAGTGCAGCCACCCCCACGGGGGCTCGAGGAGGAGAGCCTAGGCTACGACTGCCCCTTGCTGAGGAGGGAGGTCCGGGAGGCCCTCAGCTCGCTCCTCGTCTAGGCCTCGCCGCCCGACTCGGCCGCGACCGCGGCTCCGTGGGCTGCTGTGGAGGCCGCGGGGCCGGCGGCGAGGAGGGGTATGACTGGCCCCTCGCCGCTGCGGAGAAGCTCGAGCACCTTCCTGGCGTATATCGTGGCTGTGTAGACCTTGTAACTCCCCTTGCTGTAGACCTGCTCCACTAGCCCGAGGGCCTCCAGGCACTGGAAGGTGGCGAGCACAAGGTACCTGGGGAGCCCGGTGGCCACCACCACGTCCCCGGGCGTGACGAACTCGCGGCTGGTTACGGCCTCGAGGACCTCGCGGAGCCTCTCGCGGGGCCCGTCCCCGGAGCCTGCCACGGCCAGCTGCACCCCGTAGACGAGACGGTACACCGGCACGGCTGAGGCGATGTGGCCTCCGGCCCGGTAACACCCGGGCGCCTCTCCCCCTGGAGGGGGCCGCTGTACCGGGCCCCTGCGGCCGCCGCGGCTGGCTCCGCGTCAGGGCGGGTGACACCTATCTCCTCCAGGGGCTGGATGGGGGCCTCCACCGGTAGGGGTGCTGCAGCCACGGGGGCTCATCGGGGGCTCTGCAGCCGAGGCGCCTGGCGAGCGCCGCCACCTCCTCCCACGCTGGGTTCCTGCGCGCCTTGTCCACCCAGCCCCGGAGCCACCAGGCGTTCTCCATGACCAGCCTCGTGGCCGCCTGGAGGAGGCGGCGCCCGTCGCTGTTGAGGACTAGGCGCTTGTCCCAGTAGCTGGGCGTGCTGAGCAGCTTTGCGAGGAGGCTGCAGGCGTCTCCGAGCCACCGGCCGCTCCTACCCCTTGCCATCTCCTGGGCCCCACGCCTCTAGGGCCTCGGGGCGCCTGGGGGCGATAGGGATACAGCATCCCTCCGCGGAGGGTCTACCATTCCTGGTCTACTGGGGGTGGTTTACCCGGGCTTGCCGGGCAGGTACGTGGTTGTCTCCGCTAAGGTTAGGAGGGAGCTCAAGGAGGAGGCGGAGAGGCTGGGCATCAACATATCCGAGGTTATTAGGAGGGCGCTGGAGGAGGAGGTTAGGCGGAGGAGGCTCGAGGAGCTCGAGAGGATGCTGGATAGGCTCGGCCCGGCGCTGGAGAGGGTAAGCGTCGAGGACGTAGTGGAGGCTGTGAGGAGGAGCAGGGAGGAGAGGTAGCGGCTTGCCAGGCTTGTTGTTCGACGCCTCATCGCTCGTCTACGCCCTCAAGACGCGGAGGCTCAGCATCCTCCTCGACAACTATGTGCTGGACCTTACGCGGTACGAGGTGCTCAACGCCTTCTGGAAGGAGGCTGTGCTTCTCAAGCGTATAAGCATCGAGGAGGCCGTTGGCCTCGCGGCCGCCGCCGCGAAGGCCATCGGGTTCATGAGGGTGCTGAGCATAGATGGGCTCGAGGAGGAGGTCGTGGGGACCGCTGCCGAGCTGGGGCTCACGGCCTACGACGCCTCCTACGTGGTCGCCGCGGAGAGGCACGGCCTCACCCTGGTCACCGAGGACCGGAGGCTCGCCGAGAAGGCCTCGAGGAGGATCCGGGTAATGGGCCTGGACGAGGCCGCCGCGGGGGAGCGGGGCTAGGCCCTCCTCTCCTCCTCGAGGACTGTGACGGTCTTCTGCACCCTGGGTGGGTGGTAGCGGTAGGTGCCCTTCCTCGCCACCGCCCGGGCCAGGAATGGCGCGGCGGCAGCCAGGCCGGCAGCGACTCCGCCGGGGAGGGCTAGCACTGTGTGCAGCGCGGCCGCCACGGCCGCCGAGGCCGCCGCCGAGGCTCCTAGGGCTAGGGCGGCTAGGCCTGCCAGCTTCTCCCTGCCCGCCGTGGGTATGGGGTACTCCGCGTAGACCACTGTCGCGTCGACCGCGTCCACGAGGGCTGTGAAGCTCTGCCCCGGGGCGGAGGGGTGCGTGTAGCGGGTGAGCCAGAAGGGGTAGTGGGCTACCCCGAGCAGCTCGTGGCTCGCCTCGACCTCCCCGCTGCAGCCGGAGAGCAGCGCCTCGCCCCTGGCGGCCGAGGCCGCCTCCTCCACAGCCTCCCTGCAGGCCTGCGGGGGGTCTAGCTCGGCCTGGTGGAAGACCGCGCCCCGGGCCCTCTCGGGGTCGTAGGCCGTGCGGCCCGCGGAGGGGAAGCGGTAGCCGTGCCCCAGGCCGGGGAGCGCGCCCGGCCTCGCGGCCAGCACCGCCTTCTCCACCACCTCGGCCGCGGTGGGGCACGCGCCGCTCGCCTCCCTTGCCTCGGCGCGGCAGACGTAGAGCGGCACGTAGTGCAGCTCCGAGCCGGCGGGCGCGGCCTCCTCCGCGAGCCTCCTCGGCGCGCCGGGGAGCTGGGAGGCCCTGCTCACCGCGGCGGCGAAGGCGTCCTGCTCCTCTAGCCGGGGCGGGTAGTACTGCTGGGGCGGCCTCCTCCCAGTGGCCAGCTCCACCACTGTGCCGCAGAAGGGGCAGACGGCGTACACCGTGCCCTCGGGGACCTCGTACTCCGCGCCGCAGTATGGGCACCTCACCCTCTGCGGCAAGGCCGCCGACCCCCAGGGGTGCTAGTCCTTCTCCGTGTCGAGGCCCAGGGCCCTCTCCACCGTCTCGTCTATGCTGGCGACCCAGCGGTGGGGGCCTCCCCTCTCTATCCTGGCGGGCTGCATAGCGGCCTTCGCGAGGGCGTAGCCAGCGGCAGCGCCCACGGCGAGGAGCACGAGGCCCGCAGCCGCGCCTGGCCAGCCGCCGCCAGCCGCCGCGTAGGCGGCGGGGGATGCCGCGCCGAGGAGCCCCGCAGCCGCGCCCCCAAGTGCGGATAGTATGCTTCTCTGCGTCTCCGTCATCGGCTCCTCCCTCACCAGGGGCGCGCCGTCCCAGCCAGCGAAGAAGGCACGGTAGAGCTTGTCCCCTGCGACGTAGTAGACCTTGACGAGGGGCAGGAGTATTGGGCCCCGGGTCTCCATCTCCTCTATCGTGCAGGGCACCGTCTCCTCGGTAACGTTGACGGAGACGACTACGCCGGGCCCGATGTAGCTCTCCCTGGCCCTCTCGCGGATAACCGCCCTGACCCTCTCCCTCGCCCTGTCGCAGACATCGTCGACGAACCACTTCCTCGCCTCCACGGGGCCCACGTCAGCAGCCAGCGCCTGGTGCACGCCCCGCCTCCACCGCCCCCCGCGGACAAGCTCCTCCAGGGGCCGGAGCCCGGGAGGCGACTCCAGGAAGTGGGAGGCCAGCTCATCCACCGCGTCCTCCGCGGGGCTCCGCCTAGCTGAGAGCAGCGCATGGAACCCGGCCCGGTAGGTGCCGCTGACGTGGAAGGGAACCATCCGGGTCTCGGTCACGGTGCGGCCGTCCCTCGTCCTCGTAACCTCCACCGTGAGGAACCCGCTGGCCTCGTAGCGGCTGCTCAGCCTCCCCGAGGCATGGTAGAAGGGGAGCAGGACGACCTCAACCCTGGCGGGCTCCGGGGAGAACTGGCGGAGGTCGGGGTCGCGCTCCGCGAGCCTCCGGAACATCTCCTCGGCCTCCTCCTCGCCGGGGAGCCCGGCGGCGAGGACCTCGCCTCCCCCGCGGAGCCAGTTCGGCATCCCGCAGTACGGGCAGACCACGACCACCGCGTCCGGGGCGGCGGGCAGCGGGGCACCGCAGTACCGGCACCGCAGCTCCCCGACAACCCTCGCCTCCGCCGAGCCCCCGGCCTGGGCCAATGCTGCTTCACCGCCCTATTAGTCGAGCTTGGCGCCGCACACGGGGCAGTACCTCGCCTCGGCGGGGGCGACGTGGCCGTTGGGGCACCACTTGAGCGGCTTGCCGCACATCGGGCAGAACCTGGGCCTCATGGCGGCGAACTGGCTGAGGTCAGCGCCGCAGTACGGGCACCTGGGCACGTAGCCGCCCGGCTGCGCCTGGGCCTGCTGCCGGGGCACCGAGGGCCCCTGCGCCGGCGGCTGCGCCGTCTGCTGGGCCTGCTGGGCGGCCGCTGCTCCGGCTGCGCCCGCGCCTAGGAGCTGCTGGAGCCTCTGCGCCTGCTCCGGAGACACCCTGCCCTGCTGCACCTGCTGCTGGAGCTGCTGGAGGAGCTGCTGCAGCTGCTGGGCCTGCTGCTGCTGGCCGCCGAGGCTCATCTGCTGCGCGAACTGCTGGAGCAGGGGGATGAGGAGCGCCAGGCCCGCAACGTTGCCCCCCTGGGCCTTGGCGAGGGCATCCATGAGGCGGCGCTGGAGGTCGTAGCTCTGCATGAACTGCGCCACCTGGGGGTTCGTGGCAGCGAGGGCCAGCATCTGGCCGTAGCCCGTCTCCTGGAGCTTCCTCAGCCACTCCTCCGGGATATCGATGTCAACCGCGACGCTCTTGACCCGTAGATACCAGTTCTCCTGTATCTCCCTCGCTATCTCTCCCCGGAGCAGCTCGCGTAGACGATGCTTCCCCTGCTGCACGTCTATGCTCAGGAAGCCCCCGAGGTAGC
>JALUFI010000044.1 GCA_027043685.1 Pyrodictiaceae archaeon | reverse complement strand
AGGGTGTTGTGTATCAGCTTTATCGGGTAGGAGCCTAGCCTCATGGTGCCGCCTAGCATCTTGATTCCGCGCTGCTCCTCGAGAAGGTCTATGACTGGGTAGGGGGTCTTCGGGTCTATCTCGGTGCTGTTGGCGCCCTCGAGGCCGGCGAGGTACCTGGCTATAGCCACGACTGCTAGCTGCATGCCGAAGCATATGCCTAGGAAGGGCTTCTCCTCCTCGATTACGTGCCTTATGACCTGGACCTTGCCCTCGGCGCCCCTTGCCCCGAAGCCAGGGAGGACTATGACCGCGTCGTTCTCCTCCACGGGTTTCCTTGGGTCCAGCTCGCCCCTCTCGACGGCGGTTGACTCGTACCAGTTGAGGACTGGGCGGAGCCCCTTGGCGGCTGCCGCGTGGCGCAGGGCCTCTATTATGCTGAGGTAGCTGTCGTGCAGCTTCGTGTACTTGCCTACCATGGCTATCCTCACCGGCTTCGATGCCTCCTTGACGCGGCGGACGAAGTCCCTCCACTCATCAAGCCTAGGCGGCCGGTGCTCCAGGCCGAGCCTCCTGGCGATGAAGGCGCTGATGCCCTGCTCCTCGAGGACCAGGGGCACCTCGTAGATGACCTCCACGTCGGGGTTGCTGAACACGGCCTCGGGCGGCAGGTTGGCGTAGAGGGCTATCTTCCTCCTGGCCTCCTCCTCTAGGGGGCGGGGGCTCCTTGCTATCACCGCGTCTGGCTGGATGCCTATCCTCCGCAGCTCCTGGACGCTGTGCTGCACGGGCTTCGTCTTCTGCTCCCCCGTGGTGCTGAGAATCGGCACAAGCGCCACGTGTATGAACATTGTGTTATCGTAGCCCTCCTCCATCCTCATCTGCCTAATGGCCTCGAGGAACGGGAGCCCCTCTATGTCGCCCACCGTGCCCCCTATCTCGACGAGGACCACGTCGGCGCCGGTGTTGGAGGCGACCTCCCTTATCCTCGACTTTATCTCGTCGGTTATGTGGGGGATTACCTGCACCGTCTGGCCTAGGTACTCGCCCCTCCTCTCCCTCTCTATGACGGTGAGGTAGACCTGGCCCGTGGTTATGTTGTTCCTCTTGGAGAGGTAGGTGTCCAGGAAGCGCTCGTAGTGGCCGAGGTCCAGGTCGGTTTCGCCGCCGTCCTCGGTGACGAAGACCTCTCCGTGCATGTAGGGGTTCATTGTCCCGGCGTCGACGTTGATGTAGGGGTCTATCTTTATCGCTGTGACGTGGTACCCCATGGACTTGAGGAGGAGGCCTATGGAGGCCGTGGTTATTCCCTTTCCGACGCTGCTGAGGACCCCACCGGTCACGAAGATGTATTTCGCCATCCAGCGCCCGGGGCGAGTCCCTTGCCGCGGAAGGGGGCCTTGAAAACCCTACGGGGCCTTCTCGGCGAGCCTCTCCAGCAGCCCCGGGTACCTCGTGAGGCTGTCAGCCGCGATAATGGCCACCGTGGAGCCCCTGTCTATGGCTCCCTGCTCCGCCAGCCTCTCCGCCACCGCGAGGGCGGCGCCGGTGGAT
>JALUFI010000043.1 GCA_027043685.1 Pyrodictiaceae archaeon | reverse complement strand
TCCTCCTCTATCAGCGTCGTGACGTCGCCCAGCGTCATCGCTATGAGGTATACGCGGCCCTTCCGGGTCAACGCGTAGTAGGTGGAGCGGTTCACCCTCCTCTTGGTCACCAGGCCTAGGCGGACGAGTACACCCTCCACGTACTGGTCGAAGAGCTTCTTGCTCAGCCCCACCTGCTGCGCCAGCCTGGTCTTCGGCATGGCGCCCCAGGCGAGGCTGAGGAGTATGTCCTTGACGAGCCTGCTCCGGTCCCGCCTGCTCCACTGGATGGAGCCGCTCTTGTCCTCCGCCATCGATGCATCCCCCGGGACCAGACCAAATGGCTAGACTTGAAAGACGAGCACGGGGTTTTAGATTCACCCAGCCCCCAGGGGCGGCCCCGTGAACCCCGCCGCAGAGGAGACGGCGGGCCACAAGGGGGCCGTGTCTTCAACGGGGGCTTGGCGTCCCACCCCAGAGTACACGCACTCTAGTATGTTTAGGGGGTTTCCCTCCAAGCGCTGATACCAGAGAAAATAATAGTGTAAATGATGTCACCCGTCCGTCCCACTGATGCGTCTCTCCGGTCCCAGCACCCGGGGGCCGGGAGGGCTCCGGGCGCCACCCCGGATATGGTATTACCGTCCCCGTTGCCCCGGGGGGAGGGTTCTGGGGCCTTGGCTCCGCTCAGCGCTGCCCGCGGCGACTGGTTCCTCGACCTCTTCACGAGCGAGGCGGAGAGGCTGCTGGAGCAGCTCTCGGCGCAGAGGCCCCGGGAGCTGGGGGTGCAGGCTTACTGGTGGGTGCCGGGGCTCCCCGAGGCCTCCGGCGAGCCCCCGGCCGTCGCGGCCGTGGATGGCGGGGGCGGGGTCATCGGGGTCCAGGGCGGCGGCGCGGTCTACGTGGCGAGGGCCTACGGCTACGTGGAGGCGGGGGAGCCGGAGAGGCTGCTCGAGCTGCGCTTCTACCCGGCCCGGGATAGCCGCGTCCTGGACGCGCTCCGCACCTGGCTGGAGCACCGGGTTGCGACGCGGCTCGCGCTCCGCCTCCCCCCGGGGAGCCTGCTGCTCATGGACGGCAGCCTCTGGGTGACCGTGACCGCGGCGTTCACCTCCCTCGCCAAGCTAGCCTCGGGGGCTGTGCAGAGCCTCGCCGAGGTCTACACCGGCGTCCTCAGCGGCTACGCGCTGGCCGAGATGGCGCTGCTGGCGCAGCGTGCATCGGAGAGAGGGGTGACCGTCCTCTACGTCTCCAAGGACCACGGGTTCCGGGCGCTCAAGGAGAAGGTGCTGCTCGACGCAGTCGCCGCCGCGAGCAGGGCCGTGGAGCCCCTCGTCTCCAAGGCCCTCGACTGGTACCCGGTGACTAGGGGCGACAGGCTCCGCCTCCTCGAGGCCAGGAGGCTCCTCCCCCAGGAGGCCCGGCAGCTCCTCGACGCCGCCCTCGACCAGAGCTACCGCGACCAGGCCTTCATCGCCGACGCCGCGGGCCGGGCGCCGGGCTACAGCTGGCTCCTCCGCCTCCCCCCGCCAAGGAGGCTCCACCGCCTCGTCGCGCAG
>JALUFI010000042.1 GCA_027043685.1 Pyrodictiaceae archaeon | reverse complement strand
AGAGATGGGCGCCCACGGAGGAGAAGGCCCTCGCCGCGATGAGAGTGTTCCTCGAGAAGGCGAGGGAGCTAGCCGACCGCTTCCTAGGCACCATAGACACCGTTGTGAAGGTAATCCCGGAGTTCGTTGTCTCCGCGATGCTTGGCCCCGGGCTGGTAACACGTAGAAGCCCCGGCACCCAGGGATAGCTGGCTCCCGGAGCCCTGGGACCGGGAGGGTGGTCGCTTGCCCAGCTACGACTACGTGGTCGTCGGCGCGGGGCCCGCGGGCGCCGCCTTCGCCCACTTCGCCTCCGAGAAGGGGTATCGGGTCCTCGTCCTCGACCAGGCACCGTGGCCTGGCTTCAAGGCATGTGGCTGGGCCGTCCCTCGTCAGATAGAGAGGACGATTAGGCTCCCGACAGAGGTTATACTCACCGAGATAAAGAGGTTCCGTGTCTACCTAGATGGGAGGCCCGTGCAGGAGGGCGAGGAGGGCACCTGGGGATACATCATCGACAAGCGCTCATTCCTAGAATACCTGGTCTCAAACGCCACGCTCAAGACGAAGACTCATGTAGAGATAAGCTTCAAGCCGAGGCCACGAGTGGTTGACGACAAGGCCCCCAAGCCCTCCCTCAGCTACGTCCTGGCCCCCGGCTCCTCCGGGCTCAGCGACGCCGACCTCATCTACGCCATCCAGGTAATAGTGCGCAGCAGCAGGGACGTGGACCCCGAGATGGTGGAGCTCTACTTCCAGCGCGAGCTGGTCGGATACTACTGGGTCTTCCCGCGCGGCACAAGGGTGCTCGACATAGGCGTCGGGGGCTACCGCGACCCAAAGGAGCTAGTCGAGATGCTGAAGAAGTTCGTCGAGAAGCTCTCCGAGGAACGCGGCGGCCTAGAGGTCATAGAGGGGCCGAAAGGCGCCTGGATAAACGTGGGTGGAGTAAACACGCAGTTCTTCAACGCCACACCCCCCGTGATAGGCGAGGCAGCCGGCTTCGTATACCCCATAACCGGCGAAGGCATACGCCCATCAATAGTATCCGCGGCAGCAGCCTTCAACCGGCTCGAGGGCCGCAGCTTCCCAAGAGAGTTCGACCAGACAGTCCGCTGGATAGGGATACAGAGAAAGCTCCTAGACATGGTGAAGAAGAGCAGCCCCGACTCCAGGGCCCGCATAATAGAGACACTCCCCCTAGAACTATTCATAGGCATAGGGCTGGGCGAGCTAAGCTTCATGCAGCTGCTACGCGCACTCCCCCGGCTACCAAGAGGAGTCGCGAGCGTACTCAAGGAAGCTCTGAAAGGACTCCGCAGATAACCTGCACAAGTAAACGCAGGGGGCTGTGAGGAGTAGCAAACCAGGCGACCCCTGGGGCACAGGGCCGGGGGGAGGAGCGGGAGCTCTCTCACCGAGCCCTCACATCCAGCCCCTGGCGCCAGGGGAGCCAAGGGGGAGGAGACGCTCAGGAGGGTCCGGCGTCCCCATCCCCCGTGCTGCGCCATTGGCGTCGGTTGACCGGTGTCCCCTCATCACGGCGCCACGGGGGCTCGGA
>JALUFI010000041.1 GCA_027043685.1 Pyrodictiaceae archaeon | reverse complement strand
CGTTGTCTCGTAGTGGGCTAGCATGTTGTACGGGTTGTCCATCTGGTCTAGGAAGAAGCAGCCCCTGCGCTCGGCCTCCTCCCTCGCCCAGTCCCTGGTGAGGCCCTCGTCCCCTATCTCGACGAGCTCGCCGCCCATGAGGCGGATGAGGCTCTTCTTCACCGGAGACGCGGTCTTCTCCACGAAGAGCAGGGGCCTTATCCCGGCCAGCGACGCGGCCCAGGCCACCGCTGCCGCCGTGTTGCCGCTGCTCACCTCCGCGACACAACCCCCGGGCCCAACCGCTCCCTCGCGGAGAGCGGCGCGCAGCATGTAGATGGCTATCCTGTCCTTGTGGCTCCCGGTCGGGTTCCCGTACTCCAGCTTCACGCAGAGCCTGAACCCCAGGGGGTGCTCGACGCAGTGGACGGGGGTCCAGCCGACGAGGCTCTGGAGCCTAGCGAGGACCCGGAGCGCCTCAGCCCGGTCCCTGGGCCTGGAGGAGCCCTGCACCGCGCCTAGCGACACAAATGCTCCCACCCCGGGTGGAGGAGGCGCCGCAGGCCTGGAGGCTGCCGGCGCCTCGGCGCCCAACGGGGGCTCCGGCTTAAGAGGCCTCCGCAGGGGGCCACGGGCCCGGTGGCTGCTGCGTTGGGGCTGCTCGTGGCGCTTGACCGGCCGGAGCCGGTTAGCCAGCTCTCCGGGCTCGTGGATGAGCTGTGCGGCGCTGTGGATGGCTTCAAGGTCGGGCTCCCACTGGTCCTCGCGCGGGGCCCCGGGGTTGTGCACCGCCTCCGGAGCCTCTGCCCCCGGGGGCTATGGGTGGCTGACTTCAAGCTCGCCGACATAGGGTACACCATGAGGCTCGTCGCCTCCACGGTGGTTGACTACGTGGACGCCGTCATAGCGCACGCCTTTGTCGGCGTTGAGGGCGCTCTGGCGGAGCTCAAGGATATGCTCGACGAGAAGGGGAGGAGGCTCATCCTGGTCGTCTCCATGAGCCACCCGGGGAGCAGGGAGGTAATGGACAAGGTGTTCGAGGACCTCCTCTCCATAGCCTCCAGGCTCCGGGCCTGGGGCGTGGTGGCGCCGGCCACGCGGCCAGCCATGGTCAGGAGGGCCCGGGAGGCCCTGGGGCCGAGCGTGAAGATACTCTCCCCCGGCGTGGGGGCGCAGGGCGCCAGGCCCGGCGACGCTCTCTGCGCCGGCGCGGACTACGAGATAGTGGGCAGGGCGATAACCGGCGCCGACGACCCCTTGGCCGCGGCCGAGGAGGTTAGGAGGATGCAGGAGGAGAGGCTCCGGGAGGGGTGCGGGAGTTGACCGGCCTGGCGCTCCTCGAGAGGCTCCTGGCCCGCCGCCTGGTCGCGGCCGGCGGCCTAAGGCTTGGGGAGTTCAGGCTCACCAGCGGCGCGGTGAGCCCCGTCTACGTGGACATGAGGAGCCTCCTCTCCGACCCCCGTGGAAGGCTTGCAGCCGTCTCCGGTCTCGCCGCTCTCCTCGTGCAGGTGGAGGAGGAGCTGGGCCCCATCGACGCGGTCGTCGGCGTCGCCACCGGCGGGGTCCCCTGG
>JALUFI010000040.1 GCA_027043685.1 Pyrodictiaceae archaeon | reverse complement strand
CTGTACGCGCTCCAGGCACTGCTTCGCGGGCACCCCCTCCTCGTCCACGCTGCACTCAACGACCACGGTGCCATTGCTTCTCTCGAGGTGGAGCACGTGCTCGCCTCCCGGCTCAAGGGCCTCCACTAGGCGGAGCATGCGGGCCTCGGGGCCCTGGGCTCCGCGGGCGTAGTCGCGGAGTATCCGTACCGCCTCCCCGGCTCCGGGGATGCTCTTGGCGAGGTTCTCCTCGCCGAGCGCGTCCAGCCTTGTCTCGAGGAGGTCTAGGGGGTCGAAGCGCCCCGTTGGGCTCTCTGTGAGGAAGTGGAGGAGGCCGGCCAGCACCGCCTCCCTGGGGGCCCCTAGCTGGGCGAGCCAGGAGACGTGCTCGCCTAGGTGTAGGCGGCCCCGGCCGTAGCCGTAGTTCGCGGCGAGGCTCACCGCTATGGAGAGGGGCTCGGGGCCGCCGGCCGCTCCCCGAGCTGCATGGAGGCCGCGTAGAGCTGCGAGGCCCTGCCTGGTCGCCTCGGGTTCGCGGCCGTAGAGGCTGCTGAGTATCCTCGCCGCCTCGGCCACAGCCTCCTCGGGCTGGGCGCCCCTGCGGTACACCATGTGGGCGGCTATGCTGTGGAGGCAGGGGCCGGGGTCCTTGCCGCATACCACTACCGCTGCCCCGCCGTCTAGGAGCAGGGCGGCGTTGTGGAGGCCAATCATGTCTGCACGGTCGACCCTGGGCAGCTCGACGAGGGTGTCGTAGCCCAGGAACACGTAGTCGCCGTAGAGGTCGGAGTAGAAGTCGTCTAGTATGATTATCCTCCTGCCTGGCTCCAGGACGTCGTCCAGCCCCGGCCCTATTATGAGGACGTGCTCCCCGTACCTAGCGGTCTCCACCACTCCGGGTCAGCCCCGGGCTCCCCGGGGGGTCTCCTGGGCCCTCTTTTACGCGCGGGCCCGCATGCTTGCCGGGCGAGAGGATTCTCCCCAGCTCGGCGCAGAGCGTCTCCGCGAGCGCCTCCACGCAGCCCGTGCAGGGCCCCAGCAGCTTCCAGGGCTCCACGTGGGGGAGCCCGAGGGCCTCCGCGACCCCCTGGGGGTGGGCTGCGCGCAGCTCCCTGCTGAAGCCCTGCCCGCGGACCAGCTGCACGGCCTCAGCCGGCTCCGCGCCGGGTGCGGGTAGGACGTGCTCAACGCGGCTGGGGCCACGGGTTACGAGGAAGAGGGTGCCCCAGCTGCAGCGCCTGGCGATGAGGAGCCGGGCTTCAGGCTTCACAGCGGGCCCCCTTCTCGAGGGCCTCCTGGAGCGCCTTCGTGAACTCCTCGGTGTCGCGTAGGATGTCGCGGAGCGTCTCCTCCACCACGTCCAGGGGGTCCCTGGAGCCGTCGGTGCTTATCACTATCACGGGGTTGCCGACCAAGGGGTGCGAGATTATGTAGGAGGAGTAGACCACGCCGGGCTTCTTTATCGCGTACTTGGCTATGAGGTTGGCTATCGTGTGGTCCTCGCCGACAAGCTCTATCTCGACCGTGCGGTCAGTCCTCTTCAGCAGCTTCATCTTCGCCACTCCGCCCACCCTCCTCCTGCTCCAGGCCCGGCAGCGCCTCGGGCCCCTTAAGGGCTAGCGCCAGCTTCCGGAGCCCCCGGCGCCACTCCTCGCGGAGCCTCACCCCGTCCTCCGCCTCGACGAGCACCCTGGAGCGGAGCCCGTACTCTATCACGGTCTCCACGTCGACCCCGAGGCCGGCTGCCAGGGCGGCTATCATCCTCTTCGCCGCAGTGCCCTTTACCCTGAACCTCATCTCATCCATAGCCTCAGCTATGGCCCTGGCGAGGCTTATCACTAGGTCGGGCGGGGCGTCGGTGTAGATGACCTCCTTGTCGCTGCTCAGCTCGGCGCGGTAGCCGCGGAGCCGGAGCGCCTCCACCAGGGCCTCGGGCGGGAAGGTGCGGCCAGCCTCCCTCACGATGGCCTCGACGGGCGCCTCGTGGCTGGTTAGGAGGCGGTGGAGGCTCCAGAGCTGGGTGAGGGCGTTCTTTATGCTTGCCCATGTCTCTCTTATCTGGGAGTCAGTGCCGGAGACAGTTATGTAGGCCTTGCCTCCCTTGATGCTTATCTCCGCATAGCCGCTCCTAAGGGCTGAGGCCAGGCGCTCGTATATCTTCTCCACCGGTATACCAGGGGGCACGTTGACTACGAAGAGCCTTGTCTTGATGACGCGCGGCAAGGCCCGTCTCTCCCTAACCTGTTATTCAGTTATGCCGTGGCGCTCCTCCCCCGCCCGGGGAGGCGGGTCTAGCGGTGCCTCCTCTTCTCGGTGAGCACGTAGTAGGGTGAGACCTTGCGGGGCTCCTCGTTGCCGCACTTGGGGCAGACGAGGAGCTGCTTGCCCAGCACCTTGACCAGCGGGGTGCCGCAGACCGAGCAGTGGGCGTAGATTACGCCGTCCTGGGGCCTCCTCGTGGAGACTACGTAGGGGGCGGCGCCGGTGAGGAGGGTCGCCCTTATTATGTCGCCCGGCCGGACCGCGTCGTAGATGCTCTTCAGCATCCTGTCCGACGCCTGGGAGATGTGGAGCACCGCGGTGAAGAACCCGTTGTAGGGTATCATTCGCTCGTCCGCGAATATCTTGACTATTGCTAGGTCCTCGCGCGGCATGTTGAGCACGAGCGCGTAGACCGGGGCTCCGCGGCGCGGCAGCCTGGGCTTCGCGGCCTGGATGGGCCGGACGCTTATCCTCCGCTGAACCATGTCCAGCTCGACCACGCCGACCCTAGCCGCCCTCACGACTCCCTGCTCGTCCACGTAGACTCCGTCGCCGGGGATGAACTCCTCTATGGTGCAGAGCGGGTCGCCCGGGTAGACGCGGCGGCCCGGCAGCTCGCTCAGCGGCGGCAGCTGCTGCGCCTCGGCTAGCACCTCGCTCCCCTCCTCCTCGCCGAGACGAGGAGCACGAGGGCGTAATGAACCCTTTTCACGTGCCCCCTGTACATGGCGGGGATGGGGAACCTGAGGGCCTCCACAGCTGCCAGCTCGTAGCCGAGGCCCTGGTAGAGCTTCTCCAGGAAGGCGTGCGCCGCGTCG
This sequence comes from Pyrodictiaceae archaeon, assembly GCA_027043685.1. Lineage (GTDB taxonomy): Archaea > Thermoproteota > Thermoprotei_A > Sulfolobales > Pyrodictiaceae > QNYQ01. Next base: position 3,000 of record JALUFI010000040.1, on the reverse strand, counting down.
CTGTAGAGGTGGAGGCTCTCCACCGCCTCCGCGCCGAGCCCCGCAGCGGCCTCGACGAAGACGCGGTCGGCGCCCCTCCTCTTGGTGCCGAAGGGCGGGTTCTGGGCCACGCAGAGCCCCCTCGCGGGGCGGAGGGGGAGGTGGGCGGCGTCTGCCTGCACGTGGTCCACGAGGAGCCTTGCGTGGAGGCTGCTCCCCCGCGCCGCCTCCAGCTGCTCCGCGTCGATGTCGACGGCCACCACGTAGTCGCCGCGGAGGAGGCTGGCCGCGTAGGCTATCATGCCGGTGCCGGAGCCCAGGTCGAGGACTACGCGGCAGCAGTGGGGGAGCCGTGAGGCCATCTCCAGGGCTATCTCCGGCGGGGTGCGGTACTGCTCGAGCCGCTGCTTCGGCCTAGGCGGGCGGGGCACCTCCCTCTCCAGGAGGGCTGCGAGCCTCCGCAGGCTCATGCCGCGGCCCCCGCGGGGCAGCGCTGCTACCACGGGAAGAGGTAGCGGCTAGGCCTCCCCTCGAGGAGCACCACGAGGGCCTCGCCGGGCGTGAGCACCGGTTTCCAGTAGTCGCCGAGATCCTCCACCGCTAGCCTGGGGCAGGAGGTTACTATGTAGGCGTCGTAGCTCCTCGGGTTGAGGTTGTCGAGGAGCTCCCTGCTGAGCCTCTCCGCGTAGACCACCTCGGCCTCCCTGCCGCTGCGGCGGAGGAGCCTCACCAGGGCCTCGACCATGCCGGGGCGGTGCTGGCCGGGGAGCAAGCCAGCTATCACCGCCACCCTCCTGGCCTCGGTGAAGCGCTGCATCGCCCAGAACCGCTTGGCCAGCGTCCTCGAGACCAAGGGGGCCGCGTCCTCGACGGAGCCCGTGTAGGGGTCCAGGCGGAGCACCCTGGGGCCCTCCCCCGCCAACGCGAGGCCCAGGCCCAGGGCATGGAACCAGCCCCCAGCGGCCACGAGGTAGGCGTCGACGCGGCCCCGGTGGCGGAGGAGGTTGGCGAAGTAGCAGCCCACGATAGGCTCAACGGCCTCGACGCGCAGCCCGCGGCGCCTCAGCGCCTCCCGGAGCCTCTCGGCGAGGCCGCGGTGCTGGCTAGGCCTAGCCAAGACCACCCTCGCGCCGCGCGGCAGCTCAGCCGAGGCAGCCTCCGCGAGGGCCTCCGGGTCTCCCCCCAGGTACTCGCCGGGGACGAGGACGACGCGGCCAGGGAGCCGGTAGAGGCACCTCCTCCCCGGGCAGAGCGGGTAGGGGTAGAAGTCGTGCCCCACGTGGACCAGGGCCGCGTCCAGCTCCTCCGCCTCCCTTAGCCCCAGGCTGCAGAGCCCGTAGCTAGGCTCCAGCCGGAACCTCGCCTCGACCCCGAACAGCCTCTCAACGACGCGGGCAAGCTCCGGCAGGAACTGGACAAGCCCCTGCGGCGCCTCAAGCAGGACGCCACCCGGGTAGCGGCGAGCCACGCCCCGGAGGGGCTCAAGGTCGAAGAGGTAGCCTCCAAGCTCCACCCGGAGACCAGAGTCCAAGGCAGTGCACCGGCCGCCTAAACAGTAGGGGACAGAGGGGGTACACAGGGTCAGCGCAAGGCGGAGAAGGAAGGAGGGCTGCCGAGCGGCCCCACGGAGGTAGGGGAAAGAAGTGGCTGCTAGGCGGCGGGCGGGAGGCCCTCCTTGAGCGGGATTATCCTTATCCTCGTCGGGAGGGGTAGCTTGGAGGCGCCGCGGCGGAGGGCCTCCTTGGCGTGCTCGAGGTGCTCCTTCCTCACCCGGACCTCCAGCACCGCCTGGCCCGGGTAGACCCTGGCGGCTGTGCCGACTGGCTTGCCGAACGCCTGCCTCATGCCCTCCTGTAGACGGTCCGCACCAGCGAACGCCATCATCTTGTTCTCGCGGAGCACGTGGTGCGGGTACACCCTTACGCGGAACATGTAGTTCTTGTCGCCTATCGTGGTGGAGAGGTACTTGTGCACCATTACACGCGCCGCCTCTAGGGCGTTGTGGCGTATCTGGCCCCTCTCCTCGACGTAGACCTCGACCGCGTAGTCGTAGTCGCCGTGGACGTTGCCCATGGTGAACTTCATTATCTTGGGCGGGGGCACGCCGTGGATGTACTCCTTCCGGGTGTACGGGGGCCCGGAGAACGCCTTGGAGCGCCTCTTCGTGTAGCACCTCGCCGGCTTCTGGGGCACGGCGACCAGCCTCCACGAGCGATGCGGGCCTTGCCCGTGGATATAGGGGCCAGGGCTCCACAACTGGGCTATAAGCGGCTTGCCTCCCCGGAGGGCGGAAGAGGGGCTCAGCGGCGCCCCTGGAGCCAGGGCCTCGGCGCGCAGCGGCCGGAGAGGATAATGCGGAGCAGAGGCTCCTGGCTGGGGTACCAGCGCAGCCCCTGGTAGTCGAAGAACTTCGTGTCAGCGTTGACCGCGAAGGGTATGCCGCTGCGGCAGAGCGTCCCGGTCATGAGCCTTGTGAAGTTGACCACTTCCTTGACAGGGAAGATGCCGGCTGGTGCCCCGTCGGGGAGCCTGGGCGCGTGCTTCATCGCTGCACGTGGGTAGCGGTTCGGCCTCCAGGCTCCCATCCAGACCGGTATCCCAGTCTCCCTGCTCCAGTTCGCGGCGAAGCCGGCTGCCTCGCGTATCAGGGTGGCGTTGTAGACTGGGTGGGGGCCTGGCCGGGGGCCTCCGGCGTAGATGTGCCACTCCGCTGCAAGCCAGGGGTCGTGTGGGAGGCGGAGGAGGGGGAGGCTGAAGGGGCTGCTCCGGTTAGCCGGCGCCGTTACTATGACGACACGGTGGGGATCGACGCTCCGTATGGCTGCCAGTGCCTCGTTGTAGAGCCGGTTGACGAGGCCCGGTTTGTCGCGGAGCCCGCCGCTGGTCTCGATGAGCAGCTCGTAGGCGAGCCGCGGGGGCTCGCCCCGGAGCGCCTCTGCGAGCATCCTCCACCACTCCACGAAGTGGCGCTGGGCCCTGGGGCTCAGGGGGTTCTCGCGTAGCCTCCTCGCAGTGTAGACT
>JALUFI010000039.1 GCA_027043685.1 Pyrodictiaceae archaeon | reverse complement strand
CTCCTCGGCGTCGCCGCGGAGGAGGGCCTCCGTGAGCCTCCTGGCGGCCTCGCTGCCTAGGCCCAGCGCCTCGGCGAGCGGCGCGGCGATGAGCGCCTGGACGGCGGCCCGGCGGGCGCCGGTGCCGCAGTAGAGGCTGTCGAGGACAGCGAGGGCCTCCTCCAGCCTGCCCTCCGCGAGGAGCCTTGGGTATGGCACACGGTACCTGGCCCTGGAGACCGCGTTGAGCAGGGCCAGGAGCCCTGGGGCCTCCCGGCGCAGGTACTCCTCGACCCGCTCCTCGAGCCTCTGTGGAGCCCTGTCTGTAGCCACAGAGGGTGCCCCTGGGGGCTCGTTACTCGTGGCCGACGCGGGTTAAGAAGGATGACTAGGCGAGAGGGTCCCTGTCGTGACTCAGACTGTTGCTCATGTCTTTATGCACTTTCCTTCTAGGCCTTGTTGGCTGCAGCAGTCTAGTATACCGTCGTCGCCGGTGGCGACTAGGTGGCAGTGCTTCGCGAGCAGTAGGAGCAGCTTGTCCTGCCTGCTCAGCGTGGCTCCCATACGTGGCATACACTCTGGAAGGTCTTCTGGTGTGTCGCCGCTTACTACCTCTATGTCGTGGCGCTCTAGCAGCTTGTTGAGCAGCTTTGCTGCCTCGATCTTGGCTCTCTTCTCTGGAAGTCTTTGCCTGGCTTTTATCCGTTTCAGCGCCTCCCTTGCGAGCTTCTCTAGGCACTCGTCGTCTACGCCTCTCTTGTTGAACACCTGATGCATTGCCTCCTTGATGCGCTTGATTGCCTCGTCTAGGTGAACTGCGTGGAGAGCTGGTCTCGTGGCGCCGGGTAGCCGTACGCTCCCGGGGCAGCCTAGGAGCTTGATGAGAGTCGATGTGTCGAGGAAAACCAGGGGCTGTGTGGGGCTGCTGCTCAACTAGCTTCGTCCTCCTGGAGGCCAGTCTCCTCCAGCCTTGCCTCCGCGAGTAATGCCAGGGCTTCGGCCTGCTCTGCGTGTAGCCTGGGGTCGCTGTTGTTACTTGCTGCTAGCTTTAGGTGATGGAGGGCCAGGTAGAGGGGGGCGAGTATGCGGGCCTTCTCCCTGGGGCTTAGCCTGGCCCAGGCCGGGCTGCACTGCGCCTTCAGCGTCCTCAGCGCGGAGGCGGCTGCTGAGGCCATGGTGCCCTCGTCGCCGAGGGTCTCTGCGAACTCCTCCAGCGTCTCTGCGAGCTGCTCTACGACGTGTAGCTGTCGGCAGAACTTCTCCCTCTGCATGAGGAGGCGGCGCCGCTGCTCCTTGTCAGTCTCAACCGCCTCTATAAGGCGCTGAACCTCTTCCTCAACATCACTTAGGCCGACCAGCTCTTTGGCAGCGACCTCGTCTAGGAACCTTGATAACGCGTGCGCCTCGGGCGGCATGGGTATGCTCTCCGCTAGCCTATTGCTGCTCAATTCAAGCACGGCTTTGACAACGCCTCGAATATCGAGGATGTCCGCGGCCATAGCTTCTGCGCCCCGTTTTGAACCAGCCCCTATACAATGTGGGTATGCTTAACACCTATAACGCTCGTCATAGCGTG
>JALUFI010000038.1 GCA_027043685.1 Pyrodictiaceae archaeon | reverse complement strand
CCTCCACACGTAGCCACAGCGCACGCACTTGAAGAACCTTGTCGGCGGCTCGTCCGCCTTCCTGGTCTGGACGACCCAGTAGTAGGCCTCGTGGTACCCGCACCTCGGGCACACGGCCCTCGTCTTCGGCAGCGTCTCCGGCTGCTTAGACTTATCAATAACGACGAGCCTCTCCTTCGCGTCATGGTTTATCCTCTGCCTCAGCACCGCCAGCTGCACCTGCGAGCCACCCTGCTGCCCCGAGCCGACCTCCTCCTGGTACCCGCAGCTCGGGCACACCCAGACACGCTTACCATCCACAACCCGCAGCGTCATCAGGGAGCCGCAGCGCGGGCAGAACCTCACAGCATCCCACCCCGGCTGAGCACTCGGCCAGTCTACGCGCCCGGCACCCTATACGGGCTCCCCTCCCGCCGCGGGCCCCGGGAATAAAGGGGGCGCCCCGCCTAGCCACCCCCCTACATCCCGGGTGCGCCGCGCTATGCCAGGCCTCGACGACCTGAGGAAGGCGGTCAACAAGCTGCTGCGGAGGAGCGGGCCCTACGAGCAGCTAGTCAACGAGTATGTCCGCGACCTCCAGAAGGCACTGATAAGCGCGGACGTGAACGTCCGCCTAGTCTTCCAGCTGACGAAGAGGATCCGGGAGAGGGCGCTGAAGGAGAAGCCCCCGCCCGGCGTGAGTAGGAGGGAGTGGCTCGTCAAGATAACCTACGATGAGCTCGTGAAGCTCTTCGGGGGAGAGGAGGAGCCGGAGGTCAAGCCGCCCTACACACCGTACGTGATAATGATGGTTGGTGTCCAGGGAAGCGGCAAGACAACCACGGTGGGCAAGTTGGCCAAGTTCTACCGCGACATGGGGTACCGGGTTGGCGTGGTCGCCGCCGACACCTACCGCCCAGGCGCCTACGACCAGCTCCGCCAGCTAGCCGAGAAGACGGGTGCAATGTTCTACGGCGAGCCCAACAACAAGGACGCGGTGGCGATAGCGAGGAGGGGCGTGGAGGAGCTGAAGAAGAGGGGCGCCGACATAATCATAGTGGACACGGCTGGCCGCCACGGCTACGGCAGGGAGGAGGCCCTCCTAGAGGAGATGAAGCAGATAGCCGAGGCCATAAACCCCGATGAGGTCATACTCGTGATAGACGCGGCTATGGGGCAGAAGAGCTACGACCTTGCCCGCCGCTTCCACGAGGCAACCCCGATAGGCTACATAGTCGTGACCAAGATGGACGGCACCGCTAAGGGCGGTGGAGCGCTCTCCGCCGTCGCGGCCACGGGGGCGAGGATAAAGTTCATCGGCACGGGCGAGGACATAGATGAGCTGGAGCCCTTCAGGCCGAGGAGGTTCGTCGCCAGGCTCCTCGGCATGGGTGACCTGGAGACCCTGCTGGAGAAGATAGAGCGGCTCCAGGGCGTCAAGGAGTTCGAGAAGACGATGGAGGAGATGCTGGCCGGCAAGATAACCTTCCGCACTATATACAAGCAGATAATGCAGATGAGGAAGCTCGGCCCATTCAAGAAGGTGCTCCAGATGCTCCCCGGTATCTCATCAATGG
>JALUFI010000037.1 GCA_027043685.1 Pyrodictiaceae archaeon | reverse complement strand
GAGGTGCCATGCAGCCGCTGAGGCTACGCAGCATCCCCGGCGTCGGCGAGAAGCTGGCAGCCCAGCTGCAGGCAGCCCTCGGCGGCGAGGAGAAGGCGGTCCAGACCCTCCTGGCCGCCGAGCTGCCCCAGGTAGAGAGGGCCCTGGGCTCCAGGAGGAGAGCGCTCCGAGTAATCCGCGCAGCCCGGGCCGCAAGCCACGGCTACAGCCCCGACGAGGTGCCGGCTACAAGCGACGCAGCCCAGCTCCTACGCGAGAGCCTCGAAGCGGTCGCAAGGCACGCCGGCAGCGAGCCGGGCAGGGTCTACATAGAGACCCTCAGCCCAGCCCCATCTCGGAGAGCAGCCGCCGTCGCCGAGGCACTCGCCCCGCTACGCTCGGCGGCGAGACGCGCCCTACGGGAGAACTGGCCCCTGGACCGGCTACGCGAGGCGCTGAGCCGCCTCCACTGGCCAAGAAACTGCCAGCCCCAGCGGCTCCGCCGCCTAATACTCCTAGCCGAGCCGCCGGGCAGCGAGCTCCGCCGCCTCCAGAGCATCCTCCCAGGCCTCCGGGTGGAGAAGAGGAACGAGCCCGACCCGGAGGCCGAGCCAGGCGACATAGTCTACTACGACCCCCACGGCCTGGCGCCCCCTGGAGCACCAAGGACGGAGACCCTGGCCCCCTGGGCAGTCGCCCCCGAGGCGGTGATGGAGCAACTGGCGTGCAACCAGGGCATAATCGAGGCCCTCCTAGCCGCCCACCAGGCCTCGCCCCAGGCAGTCGCCGCGGCAGCCAGGATAGAGGGCGTAGACGCCGCAGCCCTCCTCGAGGCGGCGGAGAAAGCGTGGAGGGCGCTAGAGGCCTACAGGCATGACAGCCTCGGCAGGGAATACGAGGAGGCGAAGCAGAGGCTGGGGATGCTCGACCGCGCTGCAACAGACCTAGAGGTGTGGCTCAACGAGGAAGCCAAGCGCCGCCTAGAGGAGAGGGAGCTAAGGCTCACGGCCGCCGAGCTGCTGAAGCTCCTAGACAGCATAGCCGCCGGCGAGGCACCGGTCCCCCCGCAGCTCGCTGAAATATTCGAGGACCTGGCCCTCGAGGCTGAGAACAGGCTCGCCCAGGCACTCGGCCTCACCCCCGAGGAGGCGGCGCTCATCCAGGGCCTGGTCGAGCCGCGGCCAAGCCTCCCCCTTGAGCTCAACCGTGAGGCCCTCGAGAGGCTCCGCGCACACCTAGCGAGGAGGACGGAGGAGGCCCGCTACCAGGGCCTAGCAGCGCTGGCGCGGGAAGCGGAGCCTATGCTCAAGCTGCTCCCCGCCGCCTACCGCGTCCTACGCAGCCTCGACGTGGCCCAAGCCCTCGCGGCCTTCTCGAGGAAGGCGGGGCACCGCGACCTAGCACTGGAGCCCGGCACGGCCGGCGTCGGGATAGAGCGCGGGCTCGAGCTACGCCTCCTAGGCCAGCCCGGCGCGCAGCCAGTAAGCTATGCGGTCGGCTGCACCAGCTACCGTCCGGAGGGCACGAGCTGCGAGCGAATAGTCATACTAACCGGCGCAAACAGCGGAGGCAAGACAACCCTCCTCCGCCTGGTAGCGGAGACCGTCCTCCTAGGCCAGGCGGGGCTCCCCGTTCCCGCCGAGAAGGCCTGGATAGGCCCATACGACAAGGTTTACTTCATAAGCAAGCCCACCGGCATGCTCTCGGCAGGCGCCCTCGAGACACTGCTCAAGCGCCTAGCAGAGATAGTTGAAGAAGCGGAGAATAACCGTGTCCTAGTCCTTGTAGACGAGCTGGAGGCGGTGACGGAGGCAAACGCGGCCGCGAGGATAGTGGCTGCATTCGCCGAGGAACTAGCGGCAAGGCCGGGTGCGACAGCGGTAATAGTGACCCACATGGCGGAGGAGATAATGGGGCTCGTCTCCCCCGAGGCAAGGAAGACTATAAGGATAGACGGCATAGAGGCGAAAGGCCTAGACGAGAACTACAACCTCATAGTGGACCGCACCCCGAGGTACCGCTACCTAGCCCGCTCAACCCCCGAGCTAGTCGTAAGGAAGCTCTCAGCCAAAACCCGGCGCCGCAAAGAGAAACAATTCTACCAGCACATACTGGAGAAAATGACAGCCTAGCCACGGCGCCCCAGCCTCTCCCCCTGATACACGCCGCGGTAAGCACCCCCAAAGCCACGCAGGGACACATAGACAAGCTGCGCTACACGAGCCCCCCTCTCAAGCACGAAGCCACTAGGATTCAGAACCTCGAGGAGAGCCTCCCCGCGTCCACGGTACCCCGGGTCCCAGACGGCGCAGCCCATCAGCACGCCGCTCCGGAGCAAGCTACTCCTCGGGAAGCAGAAGCCCACAGCACCCTCCGGGACATAGACTGCGTCGAGAAACACCAACTTGTAGACACCAGGCCCCAGCTCCCAGACACCGCCCCGAGGCTCCAGGGGCTCCGAGGCAGCCACACGCCTCCCACGGACACCCAGAAACCCCGGGCCCCGGAACACATGGACCTCGCCGACACGCAGGTCAACACCCCCAGGCTGAACCTGCTCACCGTCAACAACGCCGCCAAGCCCCAGTACAGCGAGCCAGCCCGGCAAAGCCAAGGCCCAGCAACACCCAATTCGAAGGACTCACAGAACCCCAGCGCCACGGCTCCAGCTAAACCCCATTAGGCCCGTGGCACCTCCCCGCCCCAGCCGCAACACGGGGGCACAGAGGGCGCTGCCGCTATGGGTGTCTACGGCGTCTGCGTCACAAAGTGGATATCAGTGGCGCTGCGCCTGGAGGCCGACGGGAAGCCCTACGCAGGGCTCCACGGCCACGACTACCGCGTAACAGTATGCGTAGAGGGCCCGGTAACCCGTGGAATGGTGATAGATCACTACGAGCTGGAGGAGATGCTCGCCAAGTGCACCCAGGCACTGGACCACCGGAGCCTCAACGAGGCACTCGGAACCGAGACCCCCACTGCGGAGACCCTCGTAGGCTACGTGAGGAAGTGCCTAGAGACACAGCTCCCCGGGAGGCTCCGGCTCGTCCTGGTGTCAGCCTGCACGGCCACTGGGTACTGCAGCTACTACCGCGAAGACACGGCAGCTCCACAGATTAGGGCCCAGATGCACCCAGCAGGGGAAGCAAACCGGGTAGCACAGCAGTGAAGCGAGTCTACATAGAGAGGCTCCCCACCGGCGTAGAGGGCTTCGACCCACTCATACAGGGAGGCATACCCCGGGGCTTCTTCGTAGCAGTGGTGGGCGAGCCCGGCACCGGGAAGACGATATTCTCAATACACTTCATAGCGAGAGGGATAAGGGATGGAGACAAGAACATCTACGTAACCACTGAGGAATCCAAGGAGAGCATAATAAGGCAGGCGGCTATGTTCGGCTTCGACTTCGAGAAAGCAATAGAGGAGAAGAAGCTAGTCATAATAGACGCCCTCATGGGGCCGAAGGACGACCCCTGGAGCCTAACAGAACTCACACCGGAGCACCTGGTCAACAAGATAATCGAGGCCAAGCGCTACCTAGGCTACGGCAGGGCAAGGCTAGTAATAGACTCTATGTCAGCTTTCTGGCTAGACAAGCCGGCAATGGCCAGGAAGTACAGCTACTACGTGAAACGCATACTCTACCGCTGGGACTTCACAGCCCTCCTTACAAGCCAGTACGCGGTGACAACCAGCCTGGGATTCGGCTTCGGGATAGAACACGTGGCGGACGGCATAATCCGGTTCAGGAAGTCAATAATCCGCGGCGAGCTGAAGCGCTACGTCATAATAGAGAAGATGAGGCAGACAGAGCACAGCCTCCGGATGCACGAAATAGAGATAAAGGACGGCAAAGGCATGAAAGTCGTCGCTCCAACCCAGTACCGGAAAGAAGACACAGCGCTACCACCCTCAGTAACGGCGAGAATGATAGCGGCTGAGCTGCAGAAGATCCTCGAGATACCCGACGAGGGAACCGAGGCCTAGAGCCACGCGCACAGCTCTAAACCACCACCGCAGCAGGCAGCAGCGCTGCAAGGGTAGCGGAGGAGTGCCGCGGGAGGCAATCTTCTACGTCAAATGGGGCCAGACACGGGCACTCGAGCTACGCGTCTCCGGCGACACGATGACGGTGCGGGCAGCCAACATGGAGATAAGGATGGAGCCCAGGAGCCTAGAGCTACGAGGCAAATACACCTACAAGCGCGAAGTCGAGGACCAGTCAAGGAAGACACTCTACATAGGCTTCGGCGAGAAGCTCCAGCCCCTGGAGGCTCCACGCATAGATATACTGGGCTCGGCTTATGTTGGCAACTTCGAGGTACGCTACACCGACCTAGACTTCGAGAAATACCTAACTGTGATAACCCCGGCGAACTACCTCTACGACTACGCCGTGGTAACCACCAGGGAGCTGATGCTCCACATGTCGCCTAGGAGGAAGGTGTACTACGAAGAGGAGCCCTACGACCACCTCATAGTATACCTCGTCTAGGCACCGGTGCCCGGCCCAACCGGAACCGGTGTGGAGAACCCGGCAGCCGGGAGCCGGGCCTGACAGGCCGGAAGGAATATCGGTAATCCACTCGATTCCACTGGTAGTACCAAGCCGGGGTAAGCCCCGGGTATGCACCCAGTCAGCACCGGAATGGAGGAAGCCACTTGGTATTACGCACCCGGGAGGGCCAGACCAGCCTTCTGCGCTCCACACCGAAACCTCCTGGTAGAGGTGGGTGGACACTGTGCAGACGGCTAGTGATGCTCGTCAGTTGGAGCTTATACGTGAGTCGCTGGTGAGGCCGGAGGCCGAGGAGGAGGCTAAGCAGCTGCTGCTGGGCGAGGTGTACCGCTGGGTCGCCTCGGCTTACCGTGAGAGGGCGCCGAACGGCGGCCTGCTGGCGCCGCTGCCGCGCTGCGTCCGGGACTACGTTGAGGGGAGGAGCGGGGAGCCCTGCAGGGACGACCTGGGCTTCACCTACAACGCTATCCGCGTCCTCCTGGCCAGGTACATGACGCGGAACGAGTACGGAGTCCCAATGGAGACGCCCGCGATGGTTATGAGGAGGGTTGCCCTCGGGTTCCGGGAGAGGGCTGACCCGGAGAAGCTGTACAGGGTGCTCGTGGCCCGCCGCTTCATGTTCAACAGCCCGACACTCTTCAACATGTACGCCGACGGGGCCAGGGGCACGCTCTCAGCCTGCTACGTGACACCGGTCTACGACGACATGAAGGCAATAATGGATGCTGCCACCGTGCAGGCCCTGACCTTCAAGTGGGGCGGTGGCCAGGGATTCAGCTTCAGCGAGCTACGGCCCCGCTGGGACATTGTACGCGGCACCAGCGGCTACGCGTCCGGCCCAATGAGCTTCATAAGGATATTCGACGTGGTTACCGAGATGGTGAAGCAGGGCGGGAAGCGGCGCGGAGCCAACATGGGCATAATGCATGCCTGGCACCCGGACATCTACAACCCCTGGTTCAACCCCTGGCACGCGCTGAGGAACATGCTGCCCCCGCAGCTCCAGGCAGTGATAGACGCGACGAAGCAGCTCATAGAGTACCTTGAGAGGGAGGGCTACGAGATAGACCCAGCCTACAAGGAGACAATCATGAGGCTCAGCGAGCAGGGCTGGGAGACGGTTGAGGACGCGGGCTTCATCCAGGCCAAGGAGCCTCCCCTCCAGGACGCCAACATAACCAACTTCAATATAAGCGTCGGCGCGAACGACGCCTTCATGGAGGCAGTGGTCAGCGGCAGGGACTGGTGGATGGTGAACCCAAGGTACAGCGAGGACCCCGAGACCGGCGTCTACCGGCTCCACCACACCGTGTCCCGCGCAGCAGGCCTGGGCAGGCTGGGAGAACTGCTCACGAGGCACCCCTGGCTGCTGGACAACCCCTACCTCAACATCTACGAGGACACCCTGGAGGAGGCCAGGGAGAGGGCACTGGAGAAGCTGAGGGAGCAGGCAAAGTACACCGGCCACGAGGCCACCCCGGAGCAGAAGAACCCCCACGCATGGAAGGCACCGGCCAGGGAGATATGGGAGAGGATAGTCTCCAACGCCTGGGCCGGCGGCGACCCCGGCCTATTCTTCCCCGACAACCACAACAAGTGGAACCCCACGCCCTGGCTAGGAGC
>JALUFI010000036.1 GCA_027043685.1 Pyrodictiaceae archaeon | reverse complement strand
ACATAGGGGAGCCTCCGGAGCAGCGCCTCCGCTAGAGGCCGCAGCTCCTCCGGCCGGAACCCGAAGGGGACACGTATGACCGCGATATCCCCGATAATCTCTATCCTCTTCCAAAGCCTCTCCGCGACCTCGTCGCCGTAGACCTCCCTCGCCACCTCCCTCAGCAGCCTCCTCTTCGCCACCACCAGGCCACCCCGCCGGGCAGCATGAGGCGAGGAAGGGGGTCGTCCAAGGCTAAACTCATCACGAGCCCGCGCCGCTCAGCTCCGCCTGAGCAACTCATCCCCCCGGGGATGCACGGCGGCGTAGCCCATAGCCCCGGTAATTGGGGTAGCCCCCGGGAAGGGGATTGAAGGAGCCCCGGTGAGTTAATAACCAGGCCCCCGGCGACACAGACTACACCATGGCCAGGGGCCCCTGGGCGGAGAGGGGCCCTGGGCGCCGGGGTGGCCGAGCGGTCAAAGGCGGCGGGCTGCAGTGGCGCAGCTCCGTGCTCCGCCCATCGCGCGCGGAGACCCGTTGATCCCGGGTTCGAATCCCGGCCCCGGCTCCAATCCGTCTGGTGTCCCTTCTCCCTGTCCCTTCCCCTGCTCTGCTAGGCTGCTCCCTTCTCGGCTAGCAGCTTCTCGGTGCTCTGTATCAGCGCCCTTACCGCGGGTGGGAGGCCGGGGACCTCTACGTGGAGTATTCCGCGTATGAGTAGGCGGCGGGCGGTTGCCTCGTCCAGGCCCCTGGCGAGGAGGTACTCTATCTCCTCTTCCCTTAGCCTCCCTATCGCCGCCTCGTGTGTCAGCTCGGCGCCGGTGACCCTTGACTCTAGTGCTGGCTCGGAGGCTATGCTTGCCCTGGGGGAGAGGGTGAGCCCGGTGCACTCTATGTGCCCCCTCGCCCTCGCCGCCGCGGTTATGCGGAGCGGTGTCCTCACCCTGGCTTCCCCCTTCGCTACGACCCTGGAGGCTATCTCGGCTGATGCCTCGTCGCCCCGTAGCTCCACGGTGGTGGAGGCGTGGGCCTCGCCCCGCTCGAGGACGATTATGCTTGCCTCGTGGAGCCTCGCGGCGGGGCCTAGCTCCATGCGGTTCGCCGAGTGGAGGCTGGCGAGGCTACCGTGGAGCACGTAGTAGCTCACCATGCTTGCGCCCCTGGCTAGCCTCGCCGCTGAGCGTGGCCTCACGTGGGTGGTTGGGGCCCAGCTGTGTATCATCGCGTAGGCCAGCCTAGCCCCGGGGCCGAGGAGGGCCTCGGTGACGGAGGCGTGGAGCGCGTCCACAGCCCTCGGGGCGGCGGCGCAGCCAGTGACCACTACCGCCTCCGCGCCCTCCTCGAGGACTATGATGTTGTGCAGCACTTGGCGCTCCTTGCCCCGGGTGACGAACATGCAGGCGTAGATGGGGAAGCGTAGCTTGACGCCGCGGGGCACGTAGACGGCGTAGCCCTCCACGCGTCCCTCCTCCTCGAGCAGCGCAGCCGCGGCGGCGTAGGGGTCGCTGCTTGGCTCCACTAGGCTCCACGCGGCCCTCCGGACCTCGGGCAGCTCGCGCAGCGCCTCCGCTACCGGCAGCACGTAGGCC
>JALUFI010000035.1 GCA_027043685.1 Pyrodictiaceae archaeon | reverse complement strand
CCTTGTCTGTGTCTATGAGCATGTAGGCTGCCCTTGGGTCTCCGTCGCGTGGCTGGCCGGCGCTGCCGGGGTTGGCTACCACGGCTCCGCCTATGACTCGGTAGAACTGGTGGTGGGTGTGGCCGACCAGGTAGAGGCTCCTCCGGGGCCTGCACTCCCCAGTCCCCCTGGGGGTGAGCCTCGCCGAGGGCACTAGGAGGCGGCAGGCCTCCTCCTCGCGGAGCCATGGGTAGAGGTAGGCGTAGAGCCTGCTCGCGGGCGCACCGTGGACGGCGAGGGCCTCGCCGAGGCCGCCTAGGTCGAGCAGCAGCTGCTCCGGGAGGGCGGCCAGGAACGCCTTGTCCTCCCGGCTCAGGAGCTTGTTGGTCACGTGCTCGCGGAACCAGACGCTTATCCAGTGGGTTGCCTCGCCGCAGCGGCAGTCAACCCCATACGCCACGGCGTGGTCGTGGTTCCCCCTGACGATCCTCGCCCCGAGCCCCCTCAGCGCGTCGATAACCTCGCCGGGCTCGGGGCCATAGTCCACGAGGTCGCCGAGCACCAGCACCTCATCCCATCCACGGGCATCGTCTAGGACAGCGTTGAGCGCGTCCAGGTTGCCGTGGACATCGCTCAGCACCAGTATACGCGGCAAGACTCGCCGACACCACTACGCAGCCCGGGGAGCGCCTTGCCGGGGGTGAAAGCCGTGTCTATTCCCCGGCCGCCGGGCCCTGGGCAGCCCCGGTTGGCCTCCTCTCCGTGCACGCGTGGATTAGCAGTCCCGCGCGGCTCCCTGGTACTCTAGGTTGAGCAGCCGAGCCGCTTCCTGGGCGGCCTCTAGGAGGCAGCGGGGCGTTGCGCCGCAGCTCCTGAGCCCTAGGCGCCTGGCGTGCTCGTCCACGAGGAGCAGTGTTGCTCCCTCGGCGGCTGCGTGGCGGTGGAGGCAGCACTTGTAGGCGCGGTAGAGTGTTGAGGCGTCCCTTGTGACTATGTGTGCCTTGGCGAGCTCGGCTGCGGCGACTAGCTTGAGGTCCTCGCCCAGCCTCCCTGGGCGGAGGCCTGGGCAGCTGGCTTTGCTCCGCTGCAGGCAGGTCCTTAGGGCGCGGTGGAGCTGCGCGGCCCTGGCGACCGCGTTCCAGGAGCCCGTGGCTCTCGGCGCCACGAGGCATTTGCGCATCTCTCTGCAGGCGTTGTAGAGGCGGAGGAAGTCCCGGTACAGCGTGTCAGCGGCGGCCAGCTTCCCTGGCGAGGTTATCGCCGAGGTTATCACGGCGTCGTCTATCGCGCGGCGTATCTCGTAGAGGAGCTGCTCCTCGTAGAGCACTATGACCGCGCAGGGCTTGGAGAAGAGGCTGCGGGCGAGGAGGGCGCGCGCCCTGCGCTCAAGCCTAGGGGAGGCGGAGGCGTAGATGTAGGCCGCTATGTTGGTGTCGAGGAGCAGCCTCTCCAGGGCCCCTCTAGCCCTCCGCGCCGCCTTGCTCAGCTGCCTCCAGGGCCTCGTAGAACCTCCATGCCTCGAGCAGCCTGCCGTCGACCTCCGCGGCCGCCTCGAGGAGGTAGGAGGCCTCGAGCGCCGCTGCACGCGCCCCAAGGT
>JALUFI010000034.1 GCA_027043685.1 Pyrodictiaceae archaeon | reverse complement strand
TGCCGCAGTGTTTCCGTACCGCGTGGAGCCCTTCTACAGCGTGAGCGGCGCCCTACACGCCGCGATGGGGAGCGGCCTCGCCTCCGCCTGCACACGGGTGGCGAAGCTCGTGGAGTGCAATGAAGCCCTGCCCTGGCTCAGCGTGGAAGCAGGCAACGCCCACGGACTAGCCGACGCCATGGCTAGGCTGCTTGTCGACGGAGAGACAGCTAGGGAGGCTGCAGAGACGATGAAGAAGCTGGGAATGGTGACGAGCTGGGAGAGGGTGGCGGAGAGGCACCTGCGGCTCTACGAGGCCCTGCTGTCAAGGGAGGAGGGCCTCGAGCCTCCTCCGGACCGCCTCGGCGACGTCCATGGTGCCCGCGCTGCCTCCTAGGTCCGGCGTCAGCACCCGGTCCACGGTGAGGGCCTCCTCGACAGCCCTGTCGAGGGCCCCGGCGGCGCGGGCCAGCCACTCGTCGCCGTGCCTCGAGGCCAGGTACTCCAGCATGAGCCGTGCCGCGTGTATAGCTGCCACCGGGTTAGCTATGCCCTTCCCGGCTATGTCGAAGCCCGCGCCGTGCACCGGCTCGAAGACGGCTGCGTTGTCGCCGTACTGGCCGCTGCCGCATAGCCCGAGGCTCCCCGCGAGCCCGGCCACGAGGTCACTCAGTATGTCGCCGTAGAGGTTCAACGTGACCATGACGTCGAGCCGCTCGGGGCTCCTGGCGAGGTTGTAGGCAGCCGCGTCCACGATCAGCTCATCAACCTCTAGGCGGTCCCGGTACCTCTCCGCCTCGCCGCGGAAGACCTCGAGGAACAAGCCGTCGCTCAGCTTCAGTATATTGGCCTTGTGGACGGCCGTCACGCGGCGCCGGCCGCGGCTCAGGGCGTATTCGAAGGCGAAGCGGACAATCCTCCGGGACCCTCTCTCAGTCACTATCTTCAACGCGTAGGCCTCGTCCCGGAACCTGCCCTCGACTCCGGCGTAGAGGCCCTCAGTGTTCTCCCGGACAACCACCACGTCGAAGACCCTGGGGGAGACCCCGGGGTAGCCCCTGCAGGGCCGGAGGTTGGCGTAGAGGTCGAGCCTCTGCCTTATCTCCACGTTGATGCTCCTGTAGCCCCCCGGGCCCACGGGGGTTGCGAGGGGGCCCTTCAGCACAGCGTCGGCGGAGCGGAGCTTGTCGAAGAAGCCCTCGGGGTAGGGGCGGCCGGTCTCCCGGTAGTAGGCGAGCCCGGCCCGCACCTCCTCTATGTCTAGCCGGTCCCGGATCGGGCCGAGGGCGTGGAGGGCGGCGGAGACCACCTCGGGGCCGATGCCGTCCCCCGGTATGACGACTACGCGGTACCTCCTATGCGCCAAGGCCCTGTTCACCACGGCAGCCTGCCAGTCTTCTTGATGTACTCGACTATGCCTCCGCTGCGCAGTATCTCGAGGAGCACCGGTGGTGGGGGCTGGAACCTCTCCTCGACGCTCCTCGTGAGGTTCCTGGCCACGCCGTTCTCGAGGTCAACCATTATCTCGTCGCCCTGCCTAGTCACCTCCGGTATCTCCTTGACAACTATCACGGGGAGCCCTATGTTTATCGCGTTCCTGTAGA
>JALUFI010000033.1 GCA_027043685.1 Pyrodictiaceae archaeon | reverse complement strand
GGCTGAGCCTAGTCTATGACGTGAGCGATATGTTCAAGCCGGTCGCGGTGGACTATGTCCTCGCAACGGCTGCTGGGAGGCTCGACCTGGTGCTAGAGAACGGCCTACTGTCGAGAAGCAGTAGGCGCGTCGTCGCCGAGGCTGTGCTGGGGGGCCTCGGGAGGAGGCTGCGGTGCCGCGGCTGCAAGCGCCCCATGGCCCTAGGGGATGCGGTCGTCGAGCACGCGTGGCGCCTCGCCAGGAGCTTCCGCGAGAACGAGGAGTACCGGGGCTACAGGGTGTACCTCTAGATGCCCTACGTCCTAGTAGCCTACGACATAGGCGACGACGCGCGCCGCGAGAGGGCAAGGAGGAGGCTCCTGGCGAGGGGCTACCGGATGCTCCAGCAAAGCGTCTACATAGCACACGGCGGCTCGGCGGAGGCTAAGGAGGCCGCTGCGATGCTGCGCCCACTGCTCGGCGGCGGGGACAGGCTCCTCGTCCTAGTCGTGCCCGGGGAGGCGGTACGGAGGAGGATACTCGTAGGCGAGGACCCCTTCGCTGCGGGGAGGATAAGCGTTGTCGCGGTATAGGGTCGAGCAGCTACCCGTCACCCTCCTAAGGGAGTACGCCTGGTGCCCCCGGGCCGCGTTCTACAAGATACACGGCCTCTGGGAGCCCGCCACCTGGAGCATGGAGGCCGGCCGCTACGAGTCAGCGGTCATCGAGGAGCTGCTGCGGCGCAGCGGCTACAGTGGCCGCCTGCTCCTCGAGCAGAGCCTGGAGTCCAGGAGCCTGGGCCTGAGGGGCCGCGTAGACGCGCTGCTAGTAACAAGCGACGAGGCCATCCCCGTGGAGGCCAAGAAGAGGACGGGGAGAGGGAAGAGGTATCTCCACCACCGCGTCCAGGCGGCGGCATACTGCATAGCAGCCGAGGAGGCCACGGGGCTCCCCCTGTAGACGCGTACTAGTAGTCGACGCCGAGAAAGGGAGGGTGCACGAGCTAAGGATAACCCCCAGGGAGAGGAGGCTAGTGGAGTCCATGGCCCAGGGCCTATGGGACGCCGCGCGGAGCCAGGCCCTCCCGGAGGCGACGGGGAGGAGGCAGCGCTGCAGCAGCTGCTTCTACCGCAGCATCTGCCCGGCCTCGAGGACACGTATGTAGCCGAGCCCAATGCCCCGGCTCTTCCCAACCCCCCTCACATGGGCGGCCGCGAGGACCCTCGCGAAGCCCTCCACCGCCTCGCCCCGTGCACCGTAGACTGCTTCCCCCCGGAACACGTGCTGCACCCTCCCATGGCCTAGCGGGAGCCCAGTCCTCCTAGAGTGGTCGCGGAGGAGCTCCACCGCCCCAGCCAGCACGGGGAACAGGTCCCCAGCCTCATCTCCCGCCAGGGCGCCTAGCTCCACGAGGCCGCGGAGGCCGCCGCGGATGAGCCTCAGGGGAGAGGGGTAGAGGACAAGCCTGCCCTGGAAGACGAACGCCGTCGGCCCATACTCAACCCGGAAAACACGGAGCCCCCCACCGGCCTCGCGAGATGCTCCCAGTATCTCCCCTGCGAGCCTCTCCACAGCCGCCGCGGCATCCTCCACGCCCGCAGACATGAGGCGT
>JALUFI010000032.1 GCA_027043685.1 Pyrodictiaceae archaeon | reverse complement strand
CTCTCATGGAGAAGCTCAACAGGAAAGGCTTTAAGACGAGGAGGCACCCATACCTAAGCTACGGTATACAAATCCTTCACGCGCCCTACTCCCCCGGAGCAGCCAAGGAGTACCTCCAAGGACTCTACACAATCCAGGGACCCGCCTCAATGCTCGCAGTGCCCTCCATGAAGCCGGGGGAGCTACCCCCGAGACCACTCATACTCGACATGTGCAGCGGAGCGGGAGTAAAGTCAACGCAGCTCGCCCAGCACCGCCCCGATGCAACAATCATAGCACTCGACATAAACCCGAGGAAGCTAGCAGCGCTACGCAATAACGCAAGCAGGCTAGGCCACGACAACATAGTAGCTGTTCTCCGCGACGCACGCAGCCCACCCATACCGGGCGAGGGCTACGACGCTGTCCTCCTCGACGCGCCATGCAGCGGCGAGGGCCTGCTACCCTTCCCGAAGGGGCGGTGGCCCCGCAGCTTCAACGACATAGCGTCGAGGGTGGAGTTGCAGTTACAGCTCCTCTGGGCGGGCGTTGAAGCAGCCAAGCCCGGTGCACCGATACTCTACGCCACCTGCAGCATATCAGTCGAAGAGAACGAGTACGTGGTCTCAAAGATACTTAGCGCTAGAAGCGACGTCGAGCTAGAGGAGCCCGGTGTGAGGGCGGGAAGCGAGGGATACACAGAGTACCTAGGCCTACCCCTATCCCCCAGGGCCAGGCTCTGCCGACGCTTCTACCCTCATCGCCACCGCACGGAGGGCTTCACAATATGCCTGCTAAGGAAGAAGCAAGGTTAGCCCCCTGCAGCAGAGCAGTGCTCAGCGAACTCACGGGGCTACTCAACTGCTACAGCCCAGAGATGAGAAAGGCGATACTCTCCAGGCGCCTCCTATGCTCGGAGAGGCGTGGGAAGGCAACGATGTACTCGTTCAGCGGCGATGCACGCACTGTGGACCAGTTATTGAGGACAGAGGACATCAGAGCTGTAGGCGTAGCCATAGCCGTCAAGACTAGCCGCGGATTAGCCCCAACCCTCGGCCTGCTATCCCTCGCAACCTCTCTACACATAAGCCCCTTAAACCACTACGTTGTCGTACGTGAGCCCGGCGCAACGCTCTTCCTCTACGGCCGCGACGTATTCGAAGAGTCCGTAGAGGAGCTCCGCGCGGACCCCAGCTGCGGCACAGCACCGCTCATAGTGCTGGACGAGGAGCGTCTACCCCTAGGGCTAGGAGCAGTGGCGAGGAGGCGTAGTCAGCTTTTAATCCGCAATGTGCTGGACGCGGGCTGGTACTTGAGAAGCGGGGTGTAGCAGCACAATGCCCCTTGAGGACGGAGCATTCGCACTCGTGGAGTACAGCATACGCGTAAAGGGCGGAGAACTCATAGACACCACTAACGAGGAGGAAGCAAAGAAGGCGGGCATCTACGACGCAAAGGAAAGGTACGGACCACGCCTCGTCATAGTCGGCGAGGGCAGGCTCATCAAGGGCCTCGAGGAGGCAATAAAGGAGCTCAACGAGGGCGAGGAGAAGGAAGTCGAGATCCCACCCGAGAAGGCGTTCGGTAAGAGAGACCCATCCAAGATCAAGATACTGCCGAGGAGCCAGTTCATACGCAGCGGCGTGGCACCCGAGCCAGGCAAAGTTGTTGAGATAAACGGCCAGATAGCCATAGTTAGGAACGTCTCTGGCGGCCGCGTTGTGGTCGACTTCAATCATCCTCTAGCAGGCAAGACACTAGTGGCTAAGGTGAAAGTCGTCCGTGTACTGAAGGCACCCGAGGAGAAGCTGCTGCACCTAATGCTGCGCCGGCTACCACCCTTCATAGGCCCGGATGACATCAAGGTCGTGTACGATGCCGGCGAAAAGCTGGCCCGCTACATATTCAACGAGAAGGCACTCCTCGTCCAGGACATGCAGATAACTAAGAGGATAGTGCTCGCAGAGATAAGCAAGTACATGGCCGACGAGGTTAAACGCGTAGAGTTCACAGAGAAGGTGAGCCTGGAGAAGAAGGAGGAGAAACGCGAAGAGAAAGAGACCGGCGAGAGCAAGGAAGCCGAACAGGCGGAGAAGGAGGAGCAGGGCGCCTAGCCCATGTAGCGTTTTAGAAGCTCCTCATACTCCTTCACGAGGTCCCTCTCCTCAACGGGGCCCAGTGGTTCCTTCTCCCTCCAGGCCCTGCCCGCGAACCGGTAGAACTCGGTGTCAGGGTCCAGCCAGCAGCCAGGCTCGAGGCCAGCCTTCACGCACGTCTCTGCGAGGAACGTCTCCTCGTCCCAGAGGTACTCGAGAGGAACATCGGGCAGCAGGAGGCCCTGGAAGGGCCCCCTCTTCGCGACAAGCCCATGCCTCCCTATCTGGAAGGCCTTGAGCCTCTCCTCGGGGGTGCTGGGCAACGGCTCAAGAGGCCCGAGCACAGTCACTTCGAAGGTAACCCTCGGCAACTCGTCCCTGCTCATCGGCGGGAAGCGCGGGTCGCGGAAGGCTGCCTCCACTGCAACCTCTATGACTGACTCAAC
Organism: Pyrodictiaceae archaeon; assembly: GCA_027043685.1. GTDB lineage: Archaea > Thermoproteota > Thermoprotei_A > Sulfolobales > Pyrodictiaceae > QNYQ01. The sequence continues at coordinate 3,661 of JALUFI010000032.1, read as the reverse complement.
GAGGGGCTTTATGGCAACCACGTGGCCTATGCAGCCCCGTAGCTCCCTCCTCTCATAGTCGTAGTACGTCATTATAGTCACGAAGGCCGCGCCCGGCCTCCTGAGCCTAGGCGGCGTATCCGGCGGCGGCTCCATCAAGCGACGGTTCTCAAAGTAGTATTCGACGCTCCTCCTCGCGAGCCTTACCAGGAACTCGCCCTCCTCGAAGCTCAGCTCCTCCGGCCTAACCTGCTCCGCCTCGAGCGCCAAGGCGGCTCCCACACCTCCCGGCTTGGGATTACATGTGCGCCTTGGACGGGTATCAATGTTGCCTGCAGAGCTGCCGGACAGCGGGGCTAGGGCTCGGGAGGCTCCGCCAGCAGCTCAGCGACTATCTCCCCGAGGCCCTGCTTGCCGTAGATCCTCTTCGGGGGCGGCGACGCTGCTACCGATGCCGCCTCGCCTAGTAGCCCGGGGAGAAGCCTCGCCGTAAGCTTTGCCGTTCTCCTCCCCGGCAGGGGGAGGCTCAGACGGGGCGACACCGCCTCCTCGGCGAGGACGCGGGTTAGGGCGTGGAGTGTAACGCTCCTCGTGACAACTGTGTCCCAGCTACACTCCCGCATTTTATCAACAGCCTCTAGGAGGCCCTGCGCCGTGGAGAGATGTAGCCACGCATCACTCTTCGCCACTACGCCAAGGCCTGCTAGGCGCAGGAGGAGCCTCCACTCCGGGTGGTACGGCCTGCGACCCGCAAAGAGGCCGAGCCTCGCTATCCTCACCCCGAGGCCCGGGCATAGGTCCAGGAGCCTCTTCTCCGCCTCAAGCTTCACCCTTGTGAAGAGAGAGCGGGGCCTAAGACCATTGCCATGCCGTTCCTCGGGCTCGAGGCTCCCCCGGCCAGCATAGACGGTCAACACGCTCGTAAAGACGACATCCACGTCGCTGCATCGCGTTGCGAGCGCACTGGCCCAGGCCAGCGGGGCCTCAAGGTTCGAGGCACGCAGCTCCCTGCGGCCGCCCCGTATCCGGCCCACGAGCAGGTAGGCAGTCTCGGGGCATCCATGTCTCTCGAGGAAGCCGCGCGGCCCGAGCCCGTCAAAGTACTCCACACGGACACCGGGCAACGCATCCAGGGCCCTGGTTATCCCTGGCCTCCTCTCGGCGCTCCTCCTCCTGGACGCGATAATGGTCTCCACGCCGCGCTGCGATAATAGGCGGGCCAGGTTGTAGCCCACGTAGCCCAGGCCGCCTACCAGGAGGACGCTCCGCCCCAAGGCCCGTGTAGCCTGCACGCGAGGAGCCCGGGGAGGCTAAGGCTGCGATGCCGGGAAGGCTTGGAGGCGACGTTGAGCCCGTCTGTGCCGCAGTGCTCGCGGAGGTCTCCAGGAGGTTCGAGTCCCTCCGCTCAGTGGTTGAGAGGCTGCGGCCCAGGGTGCCCCGTGGCCTGCTCAACGCCGTGTGCCTCGGCGTGCTCCGGAACTACAAGCTGCTTGAGCGCGGCCTCCACGTCTGCGGAGCGGAGCGCCCAGGGCGACGGGATAGGAGGGGCTGGCTCCTCCTAGTCGGCGCCTACGAGGCCATGATGAGGCCGCAGGTACCACTGGAGAGGGTGGCCGCGAAGACCGGGCTCTCCGTGGAGGCTGCCCGCTGCCTTCGCCGCCTCACCCCAGAGGAGGCCGTTGAGGGTATACGCGACCCCTTGAGGCGCCTCGCTGTCCTCTACAGCCTGCCCCGCTGGGTCGTGGAGGAGCTTGCTAGGCTGGAGCCGCCGGGCGGCCTTGAGGCGCTGCTGCGCGGGCTCCAGGAGCCTACGCCGGTATGGCTACGCCTCAACACGAGGCGGGCCCCGAGGGAGGTGTTGCTGCGCAAGCTCTCCGAGGCGGGCATTGAGGCCGAGCCAGACCCAGTGTTGCCGGACATGGCTCGTGTTGTCCGGAGCGAGCCAGGAGCCCTGGATAGAATAGACAGGGCGCTGGCCTACCCGATGGACAGGGCGCCCGCGGCCGCCGTCCACATGCTAGCCACGGGCCTGCACAAGGGATGCCGCCACGCGGCTGACCTCTTCAGCTCGCCGGGCAACAAGGCTGCCCACCTCCACTGGCTCACCGGCTGCACCGACATAGCAGCCATCGAGCTATCATGGAGACGCTTGTTGACCGAGAAGAGGCTGCATCGGGCACAGGGGCTGCACCTAGCCAGCTATGTGGCGGGCGACGCCACTAGCCCGCCCCTCCGCCCCCGCGGCTTCGACGTAGTCATTGTTGACCCAGACTGCACTAGCATGGGGAGACTCGGCCACAGCCCCGAGACGAGGCTGTTCCTCGAGACCGCCGGCAGGGGCCTGCTCCGCCGCCTCCAGGAGCTGCAGCTCGCCGGGCTGCGTGCGGCCGCGAGGCTGGCGCAGCGCGGCGCCAGGATACTCTACACGACCTGCACACTGACGCTCCAGGAGAACGAGGAGGTCACCCTAAAGATAGTCGAGGAGGAGGGACTTGAACCGCTCGAGACCGGCGTGCACCTCGGCATCGAGGGCGGCGTAAGGGGGTCACGGAGGTTCTATCCACACATAACTAGGAGCACGGGCGGCTACGCCGTAGTGCTCGTGAAGCCCTAACGAAGACTAGAGCGGCTCGACGAGCACCTTACGCGCCATACCTCTACCGATCGCTATGACTGTGCCCCTTACACGGACAAGTATCGGGCCCCCATAGTCGGCGACGACCTCGACGACGGTGCCGGGCGTCAACCCCATCTCGACGAGCCTCCGCAGAGCCCTCGTACCCGCCTCTATGCGGACAACCCTCGCCCGCCTCCCCGGCGGGAGCTCGTCAAGCGACAACAAGCCGCGCCGGGGCACGTCGCTGTGCTCCTGGCTTATCTCCCTCCACCTCCTACCCCATCCCGCTCCGCGTCCACGAAAAGGCAGCGAGACTATACCCAACTCACCCACGCCGCTCCCCGGTGACTCGCCTTAGCCTAAATCTATCACTACGTATACGCCGCGCCGCAACACGGGTGAGCACCAGAGAGACAGGGTGGAGCCAGGGTGGCGGAGAAACCCCTCAGAGTACTCGGCATAAACGGCTCAGCCAGGCGCTACGGCAACAGCTTCCGGCTCCTAAGAGCCGCGCTGATGGGGGCCGAGGAGGAGGGAGCCGAGACCAGGCTCATACACCTATACGACTACGAGCTCCAGCCCTGCATGGCCTGCTACTCCGACAAGCCCCTGGAGTGTAAGTATCCCAAGGAATGCCCTCTCCTGGGCCCGGGGAGGCGCGACGACTACCACATACTCGCCGAACTCATACTTAGCTCGGATGCATTCATAGTTGCGACCCCCGTCTACTGGTTCATGGCTTCAGCCAAGGTGAAGACGCTGTTCGAGCGCATGACGTCGCTTGAGAACATGATGTACCATACCGGGCGGAGCCTCTTGGACGGGAAGGTGGCGGGCTTCATCGCCGTCGGGGAGGAGGCGGGGGCAGCCATGGCTCTCTCGTGGCTAATGCTTACAGCGAACATGATGGGTATCCACATCCCTGCATGGGGCACAGCGTATTATCATGGAAGAGGCGATGCGCTGGATGATGAGCAGGCGCTCAGCGATGCATACAACGTCGGGGTCAACGTCGTTAGGCTCGCTAGGACGCTGAGGGGAGGTGAGAGCGCAGCACCATGGTAC
>JALUFI010000031.1 GCA_027043685.1 Pyrodictiaceae archaeon | reverse complement strand
CAAGGGTGCACGGAGACCCCGGCGAGCTATACGAGGCAGCCCTCCACCTCATAAGGGCGGGCGGCAAGAGGCTCCGCCCAGTAGTGGTGGTCGCAGTCGCCGAGGCGCTCGGCGAGCCCGCCGAGAAAGCCCTCCCCTTCGCGGCCGCCGTCGAGCTAATCCACAACTTCACGCTCATACACGACGACATAATGGACCGGGACGAGATGAGGCGCGGCGTCCCCACGGTCCACAAGCTCTGGGGCGAGGCAATGGCGATAACGGCGGGCGACCTCCTCTTCTCCAAGGCCTTCGAGGTGCTCACCGACGCGGCCGACAAGGGAGTCGCCCCAGCCAGGGTGGTGAAGGCGGCTAGGAGGCTAGCAGCGGCGGCCTCGACGGTCGCGGAGGGCCAGGCGCTGGACATGATGTACGAGGAGGAGGAAGACATAGGCGTAGAGGACTACCTGAGAATGATATACAAGAAGACCGGCGCCCTCTTCGAGGCAGCAGCGGTCCTCGGAGGCCTGACCGCCACCGAGGACGAGACGGTGCTCACCCACCTAGCCGCCTACGGAAAGAACCTCGGCATAGCCTTCCAGATACGTGACGACGCGCTAAGCATTATAGGCGAGGAGGAGGAGCTAGGCAAGCCCGTCTACAACGACATAAGGGAGGGCAAGAAGACCCTGCCCATAATCTACGCCTTGACCAGGCTCGACGAGGAGGCCCGCGAGAAGCTCCGCAGAACCCTGGGCAAACGCGACGCCACGGCAGACGAGCTGCGCGAGGCAGCAGAGCTGGTCAAGAAGAGCGGCGGGATAGACTACGCGGTGAAGCTCGCAGAGGAGTACGCGAGACGCGCCAAGGCAGCCCTAGCGGTGCTCCCCGAGAACGAGTACCGCCGCCTCCTGGAGGAGCTGGCCGAGTTCGCCGCCAAGCGCACCAAGTAGCCCGCGGGGAGCCCCGCCAGCCCCCGGTGGATCCACGCCGCGTTTCCCTCCTCGTCCAAGGGTAGGGAGCCTTGTCGACCGCGGAGTCGCCGTGCAGCAGGAGCCCGTACCACATACCGAGGCTCTACGTGGAGGGCCTGGAGTCGGACGAGTACCTTGAGCTGGTCGGCGACGAGGCTAGGGTGGTTGAGAGGTGCAGCGGCGCCGGCAGGTGCTTCGGCAAGGCCATCTACGGCACCCTCCTCGACGAGGTGGTCGACATCGTTGCTAAGAAGGCGGCTAGGAGCTTCATAGTCGTCCTTCCCCCGGAGTACCGGGAGGGCCTCCTAGTCGAGAAGGGTACCCACGTAGAGCCCATTCCGCTTGAGGGTGTCCGTGTCGCCTTCGAGGTGTGCGAGGGGAGCAGGATAGACGTGGACTCCACCCTGGGCTTCGTCGCGACCCGGAAGCGGGAGGTGCGCCACATAAGGAGCCACGTGCCCGGGGTAGTCGTCTACATCTACTCCTCCCCCTACTCCCGGCCAGACCGCAACATAGTCATGGTTGTCCCGGAGGAGGCGGTGAAGCGTGTCCGGGTCACAGCAGGGTAGCGGCCAGGGCCTCGGCGACCTGGAGAGGCTTGCCAGGGGCTACGCACTGCTCAACGCCGTCGAGCACGGCGGCAGGGCTGCAGTTGGCCCCGTCATGGGCAAGATTATGGCCGAGAGGCCCGACCTGCGGCCAAGGGCCAGGGAGGTAGCGGCGCTTGTCAGGAGGATAGTGGAGGAGGTGAACCGGCTAAGCCCCGAGGAGCAGCGCCGCCTCCTCGAGGAGGAGTACAGCTGGCTCCTCGAGAAACGGGCCCAGGCCAGGAGAGGGAGTGAGGAGAAGACGCTGCCCCCGCTCCCCGGCGCCGAGGAGGGCAAGGTCGTCACCAGGTTCGCGCCGAACCCCGACTTCCTCATCCACCTCGGCAACGCGAGGCCGGCGATACTCAGCTACCTCTACAAGGAGATGTACCGCGGCAGGATGGTGCTCCGCTTCGAGGACACGGATCCCCGCACCAAGGCGCCGCTCCCCGAGGCCTACAAGCTGATACGCGACGACCTCCGCTGGCTCGGCGTGGAGTGGGACGAGGAGTACATACAGAGCCTCCGCATGAAGATATACTACGAGATAGCCAGGAGGCTCATAGAGCGCGGCGGCGCCTACGTGGATGACAGGCCGGGCGAGGAGTTCCGCCGCTACCGGTCCCAGGGCGCCCTGGACCGGTACCCGCCGAGGCTCCGCAGCCCCGAGGAGAACCTCGAGCTATGGGACAGGATGCTCAGCGGCGGCTTCGGGGAAGGCGAGGCAGTCCTCCGCGTCAAGACCGACCCAAGGCACCCCGACCCAAGCGTGAGGGACTGGGTCGCCTTCCGCATCATAGACACTGACAGGCACCCCCACCCCATAGTGGGGAGCAGGTACGTGGCGTGGCCCACCTACAACTTCGCCGCCGCCGTGGACGACCACCTCATGGGCGTGACCCACATACTCCGCGCCAAGGAGCACATGCAGAACACGGTGAAGCAGAAGTACCTCTACCAGCACCTCGGCTGGGAGTACCCCACAGTCATCCACTTCGGCCGCCTCAAGCTAGAGGGCTTCATAATGAGCAAGAGCCTCCTCAAGAGCCTCCTCGAGCAGGGCATAGGAGAGGGCCTCGACGACCCAAGGTTCGCAACCATAGCGGGGCTCAGGAGGAGAGGCATAACAGCCGAGGCCATAAAGAGGATAATAGTGGAGGTTGGCGTCAAGTACACCGACGCGAGCATAAGCTACGCTAACCTGGCCGCCGTGAACAGGAGCATAGTCGACGAGAAAGCCAAGAGGATAATGGCTGTATTCAACCCGGTCAGGCTGCGCGTCGTGAACCTGCCCTGGGAGAAGAGGGAGTTCACAATCCCCTTCCACCCCAACGGCAAGCTAGGCTCCAGGACGATAACCATCGAGGGCCCCGAGGCGACGCTCCTCGTCTCCGAGGCCGACGCCGAGCGCTACATGGAGCCCGGGGCCTTGGTGAGGCTCATGGAGGCCTTCAACGTGGAGGTCCTGGAGCGTCGCCGCGGCGAGGTACGGGCAAGGTACCACAGCCTGGGCGTCGAGGAGGCGAGGAGGCACCGCGCAGCGATAATCCAGTGGGTGCACCCCGCGAGGAGCACCGGCCTGGAGCTGGCCAGGCCCGAGGGCCTCGACCTGGTGAGGGAGCGGGGCGTAGCCGAGGAGGCGGCAGCGGGGCTCACTAGGGGCGAGATAGTGCAGCTCGTCCGCATAGGCTTCGCCAGGGTGGACGCCCTGGTGCCGGACGAGAAGGGCCGCACAAGGCTAGTATCAATGGTGTTCGCGCACGAGTAGCCCCTCCGGAACCCTTAACTAGGCCCCAGCCGCGTCGCGGGGCTCCATGACCCCCGGTGGCGACGACCGGGTATGGGAGGAGGATGAGCCATGAGCAAGCCGTTCTATGTGCGGTTCGAGGTACCCCCCGAGCTGGCTGAGAAGGCGTACCAGGCGCTCGAGATAGCCAGGAAGACCGGCAAGATAAAGAAGGGCACCAACGAGACAACCAAGTGCGTCGAGAGGGGCCTAGCCAAGCTGGTGCTCATCGCCGAGGACGTCGACCCGCCCGAGATAGTGGCGCACCTCCCGCTCCTCTGCGAGGAGAAGAAGATACCCTACGTCTACGTGCCCAGCAAGAAGAGGCTAGGCGAGGCAGCCGGCATAGAGGTGGCGGCCGCCAGCGCCTGCATCATAGACCCCGGCGACGCCAAGGACCTCGTCAACGAGATAATAAAGGCCGTCAACGAGCTCAAGGCCAAGGCCGTCTAAGCCCCCAGGGGGCAGCCCACACAGCCGGCCCCAGGCGAAGAGGGGTTCTTTTCCCCTCCCCGTCCACCGCCTCCTCTCCGTGCCTCACTTTATCCTCGTGGACTCCGGGGTGCAGAGGCTGAAGCCCAGCTCCTCCCCGCAGCAGCTGTACGAGACGCTGTAGACTATGCACTCCCTCCTCGGCTTCACCGCTGCCGTCTTCTCCGCCCGGCCGCAGGGGCAGGCCACCAGGTCTAGGTAGGAGACGAGGCCCCCGCTGCTCGTCTCCGTCCGCGGCCTGAGCCTGTACCCCAGTGCCTGCAGCTCCTCCGCGGCCCAGTTCGCCGCCGCCAGCGTGTGGGGCTTCAGCCTGGAGGCGAGGCCCCGGGCGCCCCGCGTGTAGAGGACGTAGTCGCTCGCCGCCGCCCAGGACATGGCCTCCGCGAACACCTGGAGCACGCCGCCCAGCCCAGCGGCGCCCCGTAGGAGCAGCCCAGCGACACCCATCCTGGACAACGCGTCAGCATCCAGCAGCACCTGGGCCCCGATCCTCGACGGGGAGCGGAGATACGCCTCCCCCGCCTCCGAGAGGAGCCTCTCAGCCTCCACCCGGACCCCCCTCGGCAGGGACTCCAGCAACCCAGAGTCACCCACGACGAACGCCACCGTGGCCGCCACCACGGGCTCCACGGCGCAGCCCGGCTCCCCGCGGCACAGCGCAGCCGCATAGCCCGCGGCCAGGCCCGCCCTAGGCACGCGCCGAGCAGCCTCAACCACCGGGCCCATCCAGCCAGGCAGCCTGGATAGGACGAGGCTCTCCCAGACCACGGCCCCAGGGCACCCCCCACGCTCCCGGCTCCCTACCCCCAGGGAGAGGAGCCTCCGGGCCCAAGGCACCGCTCCATACAATTAATAGCCCCGGGGCCACCCGGGGCACCGTCGCCACACGGGGTGCGCTCTATGCCGGAGAGGCGCTGCGACAAGGTCAACGTGATAGAGGAGATAGGGTTCCCCGCCGAGGTCATCCAGATAATAGGCAGGACCGGCGTCCACGGAGAGGTCATACAGGTACGCGTCCGCGTCCTAGAGGGCAGGGACAAGGGCCGCGTCCTCACAAGGAACGTGCTCGGCCCAGTAAGGCTAGGCGACATAGTCATCCTGCGCGAGACCGAGCGCGAGGCCAGGAGGCTAGGCCGCCGCAGATAATAATCCAGCCGGGCCACTACGCAGCCCCGCACGCTGCAGGACTAGGTGGGTGACGGAGAGATGCCCATAGTGAGGACATGCACCTACTGCGGCCGCGAAATAGAGCCCGGAACCGGCCTCATGTACGTAAAGAACGACGGCACCATACTCTGGTTCTGCAGCAGCAAGTGCTTCAAATCCTGGAAAATGGGCCGCGACCCCAGGAAACTCAAATGGACCAAACGCTACACACCCATGAGGCACTAACCCCGGAGCGAAACCCCTTTCTATGTCCACTTATATACGAATCCTACGCCAGGGTGCCCACTTGCCTAATATCGGGGCCCGGCACCACGTAGACCTTGAGACTCTCTACAGGCTTATACGCTGGCCAAGCGCCCCTGGCGAGCCCGGGGCTCGGGAGAGATTCCAGAGGCTCCGTGCCGCTGTTCCACGGCTCTTGGAGGACCTCGGCCTGGCGAACATCCTTTCTATGGATAACATCCGCGTGCTGGACTTAATGGCTGGAGGTTGCGTCGGGGGAGCGGCTCTCTCTGCAGCCTTTGCCGAGCGTGGCAAGACGGTTAAGCTGCTCTGCGTGGATAGGAGGAGCGTCGTCGAGGAGTCACATAGTTGGCTCGAGGCTATAACTCCTGAGGCGCGGGCGCGCATCGAAATAGAGGCTCGGCGGGGCGACGTAACCCGGCTCCCCCAGATCCTGAAAGAGGAGGAGACATGGGACATTGCGCTGGTGTGGGGTAGTTCGTTACCTCATCTAAGCCCTTACGAGCTGCTACTGATGCTGGCCGGGCTCCGTGAGGTCCAGCCGTCTCACGGCGTTGTGCTCATCGAGCAGAACAACCTCGCCCCGAGGCTCATAGCGGGTAAGAGCTTCAGGGAAGTGTATGTAAATGGGCACACTCTCTACATCTACAAGGAGTGGGACCATAAAAACGGAACGGCTGTAAGGCTCGTCTACGAACTGCCCGGGCTTAAGTACCTTGGAGATGACAAGGTGAAGTTCTGGGACGTAGCGGATGCCGCGGCCCAGGTAGCTGTATTCTACAAGGTGCTCCGTATGCACGAGTTCCTAGACTATGCGAGAGTATGGGTCATTGCTGGCGTATACCCACGTGCCAGCGCCCCGGCCTGGAGAGAGCTAGCTGAGACCGTAGGTGGTCCCGCATAGGCTCCTTGCAAAAACCTTGGGCAATCCGGTGGCTCGCTGTGTAGAGGCCTAGTAGTCGCCTACTATCTCGTCTTCTGTGAAGAATACGCG
>JALUFI010000030.1 GCA_027043685.1 Pyrodictiaceae archaeon | reverse complement strand
CCATGTAGCCGTGGTCCTCGACGCCGGGTACCGGGTCGAGGACCACGGCTACATGGTGCCCACGCTCATAGCGCGGTACGAGCTCCCCGAGGAGTGGAGGTTCGTGGCTGTTCTCCCCTCCCGGGCAGTGCCGCGGATACGCGAGGTGAAGGAGAGGGAGCCGGAGGTACTCGCCTCCATGCCCAGGATGCCGGAGGAGATGGCTGCCAGGCTATCGAGGCTCCTGGTTATGAAGCTGCTCCCCGCGCTCGCGGAGCACGATCTCCCCACGCTGCTCGAGGCCCTCACCGAGTTCAACTCCAGGCTCGGCGCCGAGTACTGGTCGGCGAGGCAGATGGGCACCTACTGCTGCCCCGAGGCCCAGGAGGCGGCTGGGCTGCTGAAGCGCCTTGCAGGGGGCGTGGCGCAGAGCAGCTGGGGCCCCACAGTCTACACCATAGCCCCGAGCCCCGGAGCGGCGAAGAGGATAGCCACGGAGGCCAGGAGGCTCCTCAACAGGCTTGGAGGCGGCGCGGTCTACGTGGCCCCGCCGAGCAACCGGGGCGCACAAGTCACCAGGCTCTAGCCAGGCACAGCAGGCCCCCCGGGAGGGAGGAGGCCCGATTGCCCGGGCTCAGGACAGCGGGCGTGGACTCCGGCACCCTCAGCGTAGACGTGGTCGCGGTTGAGGAGACGGGGAGCGGGGTCAGGGTGTTCTACGAGGAGGCGGTGCCCCGGAGCAGGGTGGTCGAGAACCCGGCCGTACTCGTGGACATCCTCGAGAGGCTCGTGGACGAGGAGGGCGTCAAAGCCATCGTGATGAGCAGCGGCTACGGCGTCGGCTTGAAGAAGGCGGGCGAGGCGGAGCCATGGGAGATAGACGTCGCCACCTTCATCCACCCCTGGGACGAGAGCCTCGGGCTCCGCATCCTCGGCCTAAGAGCCGCCATGAAGCTCATCCGTGAACGCGGGCTCCCCGCCTGGTTCACCCCCGGCGTGGTCCAGCTCCCCAGCGTCCCGGCCTGGAGGAAGAGGAACCGCATAGACCTCGGGACCAGCGATAAGCTGTACAGCGTCGCGGCAGCGATGTGGGACGCCGTGGAGAACAGGGGCGAGGACCCCGAGGCTCTGGACATCATTGTACTCGAGGTAGGCTACGCCTACACCGCCGCCATAGCCGTCGAGAGGGGACGCGTCGTCGACGGTCTAGGGGGCACGGCGGGGTTCCAGGGCTACATGGGGCTCGGCTGCTGGGACTCCGAGGTCGCCTACCTCCTCGCCTGGCTTGAGCCGGGGTTCAGCAAGAACCTCCTCTTCCGGGGAGGAGCCGCGGAGGAGCTGCAGCCCGAGGGGAGGCCGCCGAGCCCCGAGGAGGTGGCCGCGGCCGCTGAGAGGGGCGACGAGCGTGCAGAGACGGTGCTCAGGGCGCTCGCGGAGGCGGCTGCTAAGGACGTCTACGCCCTCCTCGCCGTCGTGGAGCCCCGCGCGGTCTACGTGACGGGGAGGTGGACGAAGGTGAAGAGCTTCATGGAGCTGCTTGAGGAGAAGCTGGGGCTCCTGACCCGGCGCCTCGGCGCCGAGCTGAGGAGGGTGGAGGCCACCGGCACGGCGAAGGAGGCGGCCTTCGGCGCGGCCCTGCTCGCCAACGGGCTCGCGGGGGGCCGGTACCGCTGGCTCCCGGAGAGGCTCGGGCTCCGCGATACCAGGGGCACGACGCCGCTGGACTACGTGGAGCTTGCGGGGGCGGGGCTGCGGGCGAAACAATACTTCCAGGCCCGGCTTGGCCGGGGCTGAGGCGGTAGCCCCTGAGCGCAGCGGCGAAGGAGGGCCTGGTGAGCGTCCCTTGGCTCCGAGGCTGCGCGCGGCCAGGTTCTTCGACATACCCTACGGTGTATTCGATATCCTGCTCCAGATGCGTGGGGCGATTGACCCCGATAGCGGGCAGATAGTCTGCCACTTCTACAGCCTAGGCGTCGCAGCCCTGGAGACAAGCAGCGGCGCCGTGCCGGTCGTTGTCGCGGAGGGCTGCCTAATGCTCACCTTCGGCCCAGAGAACGTGGACGCCGTGCTCGCCGACGCATCCCCCGTCGAGGTCGAGTCCCTCGCGGTGAGGAACGGGAAGCTCTACATAGGCGACCTCGAGATAGACCACTACTGGGGGCTCGCCGCCCTCCACTACGCGAGGGAGGCCGGCTACACCACGAGGCTCTACAAGCTAAGGATAAGCATAGACGGCGAGGAGGCCCCCATAGCGGGGATACTCGTCGAGGGCACCGACCTGGGGCCCCTGCTCATGATGGTGCCGAAGAGCTGCGAGTACATAGAGGAGCAGGAGCAGCTAACCACTCACATGTAGCCCCTCGGGGCCCCGTGGGCCGCTATTCCCCGCGGCCGCCTAGCCGGAGCAGCATCTCGCCGAGGCGGCTGAGGCTGTAGTACCGGTGGTGGCACCTCGTCTCCCTCTTCGGCTTCGCCCTCCTCTTGCCCCGCTTCAGTGTCTTGGGCCTCGAGGCGGTGGCGAGCCCGGCCCCGACGAGGGCCTCGAGGAGCCCAGTGGTTTCCCCGAGGGGTTTGCCGAGGAGCCTCGAGAGGGTGAGGGCGTGCTCGTAGCCGGCCTCCCTGAGTAGGCGGAGCAGCCTCCACGCCCCCTCGCCGAGGGCCTCGTCTATGCAGGCTGCGAGGCAGCCGCGGCGGAGGCTCCTCGCGGCCCTCCTCCCCTCCCGGGTGAGCGTGTAGTAGGTGTGGTGCTTCCGGACCTCGCTGCTCAGCTTCAGCTTCGCCACGGTGTTCTTCACAGCAGAGCCGTGGAGCCGCTCGGCCAGGCCACGCCTCTCCAGCTCCTCCAGGGCCGCGACCGCGTCCTCCAGCGGGACGCCTGCCAAGCGGGCCAGGGAGGCCCCGTAGTCGGCGCCGGCCTCGTAGAGGTGGAGGAGGGCGTAGAGCCCTAGGGGCCCCAGGCCCCTGCAGGCGCAGCCATTGCTGCCCAAGGCGCGGCGACGCCGGGACGGGGTAGCCGCCGGGGCGCCCCTAATTGGCCACCCCTCCGGGGGAGGCTCCCACCCCGGTGGGCCGGGGAGCCTTGCCCAGGATCACGGTCAAGCTCTTCGCGGAGTACCAGAGCCTCGCCGGGCAACGCATCCTCGAGCTCGAGGTGCCCGAGGGCGCCACGGTGCTCGACGTGGCCAGGATGCTTGAGGAGAGGTTCCCGGGGCTCCGGGGCCGCCTGGTAAGCGGTGACTCGCTGAGCGAGGAGGCCAGGGTACTGGTTAACGGCAGGAACGTGGAGTGGCTCGAGGGGCCTAAAACGAGGCTGAGGGACGGGGACACCGTGGCGTTCTTCCCGCCCAGCGCCGGGGGCTAGCAGAGCCTTAGCCGGAGCGCCAGCGCCAGCAGCCCCACCGCGAGGTCTAGGAGCAGCAGCGGCACGTGCTGCACAGCCAGCTCGCCGACCTCGCCCCTGGAGCCGACGATGCTGCGGGACACCCTGCCAGAGCTGAACAACGCCACCACGGCCACGAGCGTGTAGCCCCAGGCCTGCCCCCTCCACGCGGCAGCCAACCCGATGCTGTAGAGCGCTGCTAGCACAATGTTCTCGTATACAAGGAACCTGGGCAGCTCGGCTCCGAACAGTATCCCTATGTGGCCCGCGACCAGGAGCAGCGTCAACCCGTAGAAGGCCGCGCTCAGTGCATCCAAGGGCACCAGCCCCCAGAGGAGCCGCGGGAGGGGCACACGGGCCACGTAATTACCTTTGACCCGTGTCAAAGCCGCGGAGGGGCCACGGGTAGGCCCTTGGAGGCGCCGCTCCTAGCCCTCGCGGTCGCGGTGCTATCCATCTCGACCGCGGCGCCGCTAGCCAAGCTAGCCGGCGTGGACGGCGTCACCGCGGCCTGGTGGAGGCTCCTAGTGGGCTCCCTCCTCACCCTCGCGGCCGCGGCGGCGCGCCGGGAGCTGCCCAGGAGCCGGGGCCTCCTAGCGCACTCCCTGGCAGCCGGCTTCCTCCTCGCGGCCCACTTCGCGCTCTGGTTCCAGAGCCTCCGGTACGCCACCGTCGCCTCCTCCACCGGGATAGTGGTGGCCTACCCCGTGATAGCCGCCCTGGCGGAGACCGCGGCCGAGAGGAGGAGGGCCGCCCGGAGGCTCCTCGCCGCGTTCCTCGGCTTCACCGGCGTCGCGGCCCTCTCCACCCCCTGGGCCGGCGCGACACCGCTCGGCGCCGCCCTCAGCCTCGCAGCCGCAGCAGCAGCGGCGGGCTACTTCCTCATAGGCAGGAGGCTCCGCGTGAAGGGAGCCACGACCCTCGAGTACACCTCAGCCGTCTACACAGCCGCCTTCCTCGCCTCAAGCATCTACGCAGCAGCCCTGAAGACAACCCCGTGGAGCGTGCCCCGCCACAGCATCCCCTACCTCGTGGCACTCGGCATAATACCCATGCTCGGCGGCCACACAATGATGAACTACGCCCTCGCCTACTACCCCGCCTCCACGGTCACCACCGCAGCCCTCCTCGAGCCCTTCGGCGCAAGCCTCCTCGCATGGCTCCTCCTAGGCAAGCCCCCGCCACCAGCAGCAATCCCAGGAGCAGCACTAACAGCCACCGGGGCATGGCTAGCAATTCAAGAAACAACGACGAAGAAGACAAGAGAGTAGGCACAGCAGGGACAAGCCACGGGGCACCGAGGAGTTGCCGAGACTAGTACTGGAAAACATAGGGCCCTTCCGCGGACGCCACAGTATAGAGCTCAAGCCGCTAACACTCCTCATAGGCAAGAACAGCGCAGGGAAATCACTACTAGCATACCTCACCTGGACACTCGCGACAACAACACCGGACTACAAGACCCTCATCAGAGTCCTCGAGGAGAAGGGAGGCAGACCGCACGCTGAGGAGCTGCTGGAACACCTGCAGAACCGCCGGCTCCACGAAGCCGGGGAAACATTGGAGAAGATTCTCCACGTAATGGTGCGGGAAGCATTCCCCGAAGCACTAGCACAGAGCCTCCGAGAGCGTCTTCCAAAGGCGCTTGGCAGGCCACTAAGCTCTATCGTCACAAGGGGCGAATCCGAGGGCGTAATCGAGGTAGCCGGGATGGAGGAAGAGACTACAATCATTATCCGTATAGGCGCCAACGGGGATCTCAGAGTGTCGATGAGGATCCCGGAGCACATGGAGGCGCTAGCCTCATCCTTAGTATCGATTGATGAGCAGCACGGCCTACTCACTATCGCTGGCGAGCAGTTCCGGCATCAGGAACTTGTCTCAGTCGGTGATGTATATGGTGTACTTGCCGGCTTGCTTGGAGCCCTTGTGGGAAGCGTAATAGGCTTCTTCGCGGACATGAAGTATGCCGCGATTCTAGTCGATAGCCGCGCCGGCGTGCTGCGTGTAATGCTACGCCCATATACGGCATTATTGTCTGAAACAAATCTCCCGGACCAGGCCTTCATAGCTTACTACTACATGCTCGCGGAGGCCTCGCTAAGAGGAAGGAGCCGATTCCACAGGAAGCTCGGAGGTTTCTTGACGAGCTTGGCGTTGGCCTGGAGCCAAGGCTTGAGGGGGGAGCTTACGGCCTCTACGTGCACACCTGGATGGGTGAGACGCTGCCGATGCCCCTTGCGCCTTCAGGTGCGAGGGAGAGTGCGACGATAGTCGCCTCCCTAGTCAACCCTGGTGACCCCCGCCTCGTAGTCATTGAGGAGCCGGAGGCTCATCTCCACCCCCGGGCCCAGGTGCTGCTCGCCGACCTCATAGCCTGGGCGGTCACCCGGAACGGGAAGCAGATACTTGTAACCACTCATAGCGACTACATAGTGTACGAGGTGAATAACCTGATAATGGCCTCGGCGCGCAGCAATGAGGGACTGTCCTCCGAGATTGTTTCCGCTTACCTGGTTAGCCGTCGCGGCGAGGGCGCGGTCATAGAGGAGCTGGGTGTCGGCATGGACGGCATACCGGAGGACGAGTTTGCCCGGGTTGCGGAGGAGCTTGCGACACGGCGGGGTTTCCTTGCCCTCGCGGAGAGCGGTGAAGGAGAGGGATGAGGAGGAATCCCTTGGGGAGGAGAAGCAGGAGTAGGAGAAGCAGGGAGAGGTGTCAACGGGTAAGCATAGACGAGGTACTGGGGGAGGCGGGGCAAGCATGCCGATGCGCTGTACATCAGTGACGGGCTTGGGGTGATTGTTGAAGAGACTGGTAGGCCGGAGCACCGGGGCATCGTAAAGGTGAGGGAGACCATTGAGC
>JALUFI010000029.1 GCA_027043685.1 Pyrodictiaceae archaeon | reverse complement strand
GTAGTCAATGTTCTTGGCCTCGAGTAGCTTCTCGTACACGCCTGGCTCGGGCACGTTATACTCTATCGCGAGCCTCGTCTCGGCGCCCGCGGCCTTCGCCTCCCCGAGTATCTTGGAGGCCAGCTCGGCTGCGAGGGCCGCATCGTCGGGCGTAGCGTCAACGTCCGCCAGCCATGGCTCGTCGAGCTGCACCGCTGCAGCTCCCAGCTCGGCGGCCCTCCGCGCCTCCCGGGCCAGTATCCCCGCTATGTCCTCCGCGAGCTCCTCGTCGCTCTTCCCGCTCTTGTTCTTGGAGAGCCTGGTGAAGGTCACCGGCCCGGGGAGGACGACCTTGATGCGCGTGAAGCCGGGTAGCGCCTGGCGGAGCTGCGCCACCCTCGGGGCCACTACGTAGCGCTTGGGGTCCGGGGCGTCCACGAAGACCGGTATCCTGTAGAAGAAGTTGTTGTCGAACCACCTCAGCAGGCCGTCGACGGCGACGTTCCTCCAGGCCTCGACGAAGGGCCGGAGGGGGTCGTGCCACTCCACCACTGGGTCGGTGAGCGTGTCCAGCCCCGCACCGGCCTGGACACCGAGTATGAAGAGTGTGTCCTCCCAGACAGCCCTCAGTGCCTCCACGTGGCCGGCCTCGCCCTTCTCCTCGAGGCGGCGGAGGAGCTTCCTCACGCGCTCGCTCCTGGGGTAGCCCCCGAGAACCTCCGCGTAGACCTTCACGGCCACCCAGCCCTCCAGGAGCATCTACGCCCCCGACGGCCCCGCGATATAGAAGGCTAGCCCCATCACGCACCGCAGCTCTGCGGGCCGAGCCCTATAGCCCTCCACCATGCCCCAGTGGCGCCGTGGAAAGGCGCCACACCAGGGGCGCTGAGCCGTGGCATGCGGCGCGGAGAGCCTACACCTCCCCACGAGCCTCCTAGACGAGTGGATAAGGCAGGACATCCCCTACCTAGACCTAACCACGATGGTGCTCGGCCTCTCCGGCGAGCCGGCGAGGGCCCGGATACTGCTCCGCGAGAGGGCAGTGGTCTGCGGCCTCGCCGAGGCAGCAGCGGTCTACCGCAGACTAGGCGCCACCGCCGAGCCCGTTGCCCGTGAAGGCGACTGGGCCCCGCCCGGCACAGTGCTTCTCGAGGCGCGGGGGAGCGCGGGTAGCCTCCACGCCGCCTGGAGGACGGCGCAGCTCCTCGTAGCCCTGGGCTCCGCCGTCGCGACCAGCGCCAGGCTCATGGCCGAGAGGGCTAGGCGTGCTAACCCCGGCGTGGTGGTGGCAGTTGCGAGGAAGGCGCCACCAGGGCTACGCCACCTCTACTACCGCTGCGTCCTCTGCGGAGGCGCCTCCCTCCACCGCCTAGGGGTAAGCGACACCGTGCTCGTCTTCCCCAACCATACACGGGTAGCCGGGGGCCCCGAGGCGGTCATCGAGAGGCTCCGGAAGGCCAAGCCACTGATAGGGGAGAGACGCGTAGTAGTCGAGGCAGAGACCCTCGAGGAGGCACTCCTCTACGCCAGGAGCGGCGTGGTGGATGAGGTCCAGCTGGACCACGTGGAGCCCGGGGTGCTGCGGGACGCTGTGAGGAAGCTGAGGGAGGCGAACCCCCGGGTCAAGGTGGCGGTGGGTGG
>JALUFI010000028.1 GCA_027043685.1 Pyrodictiaceae archaeon | reverse complement strand
CCCCAAGCCATACTAGACGACCTAGGCCTCTCAGTCACCCTCGGGCTCCGAGAGGGCGCCGAGAAGAAGCTGGTACGCACCAGGAGCGGCGCGGTACTCGAGGCCGCGGGCGTGACGGCCACCCGGGGCCCGGATGCGAGGAGGAGGCTCACCGAGCGCCTAGCCAGGCTCCGCCCCGGGGACGGCGCCGCCTCCGTGCTCCTCCTCCACCAGAGCCTCCAGGAGGCCGCCCCCGAGCACGAGACCAGCCTCGGGGAGCTGCCCCGCGGCTACTCCTACTACGCCCTCGGCCACATCCACATCCACCGCGAGTGGAGGCTCGGCGAGGCCACGGTGGCCTACCCGGGGAGCCCCGAGGCCCTCCGCCTAGACGAGGCCAGGCAGCAGGAGAAGCGCCTAGTCCTCCTAGCCGAGATAGCCCCCGGCGCCACCAAGTCCCTCCAGAGAATAGCACTCAGCAGGCCCAGGCCCCAGCTAGTCGTGGAGATAGGCTACGAGGGCCTCGACAAGCTCCGCTCAAGGCTCGCAGAGCTCCGCGGCAAGCTCGCAGCCTACCCGGAGAGGAAGAAGCCCCTCCTACACATACGGGTAACCGGCGTCCCCAGGAGGGAGAAGAAGAACATATACAAGCTCCTCGAGAGCCTCCTCGACAAGGTCGTGCTCTCGTACCGCGCCTACATAGACACTGTCGAGGAGGAGCTGCCTCGCAGCCTCCAGGCGCCAAGCGAGATAAACCTGGCCAAGATGATGGAGGAGCTGCTACGCGACAAGGAGCTGGCAGCGCTGGCCCAGAAGATACTCGACGCGGTTACCGCCCACGAGAAGAAGGTGGACGCCGAGAGGGAGATACTCCGCATAATCACCGAGCACTACGGCCTCAAGCCCTAGACATGAGACAAGGCAAGCCTGTAAGGAGGTGTACGCCGCCATGATTATCCGGAGGGTTGAGCTCAACAACGTTGTGAGCCACCGGCTCACCGTGGTGGAGTTCCCCCACGGTGTCACAGCCATCGTCGGCAGGAACGGCGCGGGCAAGACAAGCATAATAGACGGCATAACCTACGCTGTCTTCGGCACCCACAGCAGGGGCTCCAGGAGGAAGGACAAGGCCCCACTGATAAGGCTCGGCGCCGCGGAGGCAAGGATAACCCTCGACTTCAGCACCGACGGCAACACTTACCGCATCATCCGCCGAGTGCCCCGCAGCGGCTCCACCACCGCACTCCTCTACCGCGTCGAGGACGGGGGGAGGCTCCGCCTCCTCGCCCAGGGCGTTAGGCCCGTGGAGGCGGAGCTGCGAAGGATATTCGGCATGGACCTTGACCTCGCTCAGAGGCTCTACGTGACCAGGCAGGGGGAGCTAGACGACATAGTAGTCGACAAGGAGAAGAGGGAGAAGCTGATAACCAGCGTGCTCCGCCTAAAAGAGTTCGAGACAGCCGCCGAGCTACTCTCGAGAGTGAGGAGCACCCTCCGCGTGAAGAGGGAGGCGCTCGCAGAAAGGCTCCGCGACCACGAGGCGAGGCTCGAGCAGCTGCTGAGGCTCCGCGGGGAGGCCGAGGAGGCCAGGAGGCGCCTAGCGGAGCTTGAGCCGCTGCTTAGGGAGCGGGAGGAGAGGATTCGGCTCC
>JALUFI010000027.1 GCA_027043685.1 Pyrodictiaceae archaeon | reverse complement strand
GTTCCTCCTCAGGGAGGAGTTCCGGGACCCCCACCCCTACCTCGCGCTCCTCCGCGCCCTGTGCGAGGAGGCCCGGGGAGGCGGCGCAGCTCGCGGGGCTGCCGAGCAGCCACGCCACCAGGTACCTCCACGTCCTCGCGGACCTGGGGCTCGTGGAGGCGGAGCCCCTGCTGTTCCAGAGGAGGAGGCGTCTCTACCGCGTCGCCGACAAGGCCCTCGCCTCCTGGCTCCGGGTCGTGGAGCCCATCCGGCACCTCCTCAGCGAGGGCGCGCCCGGCGCGAGGGAGGAGGCGGCGAGGCGCGCGGGGCTCCGGGCCGCGGAGGCCTGGGAGGAGCTGGCGCGGCTCCACGCCCTCTCCGTGCTAGCGCCGGGGCTCGGCATCCGCCCCGTGGAGGCGGGGAGGCTGATCCACCGCGGCGAGGAGGTGGACTTCGTCGCCCTGGACCACGGGTCGAGGCAGGTGCTGGCCGTGGAGGCGAAGTGGGGCACGCTGGGCCCCGGGGAGGCCGAGGCAGTGGCCAGGAGGACGCTCGCCAAGCTTCACGCGGCGCTCCCCACGAGGCTCCACGAGTACCGGGTCCACGTAGCCATCTACGCCGCCGAGGCCCGGGGCGAGCAGAGGCTCCCCGACTGGGCCACCCTGGTCACCGCCGAGCAGCTCCCCTGGCGCCGCGGCTGCCGCTGAACCCCCTCACAGCCACAGTGGCGGCCGCCAGCGCGACGGCTAGCCCAGCCGCCGCGGCCAGGAGCCCAGCCCAGCCGGGCCCCAGCACAGCGAGCCCCGGGGCCATTGTGGCGAGGCCCGCGGAGAGGGGGACGAGGCACGCCAGCAGCGAGGAGCCCCTGGGGCCGAGCCAGGGCCTGTAATAGGCGCCGGGGCTGGTGAAGGCCAGCCAGGCTGTGTAGACGGCGACCAGGGGCGAGGAGCCAACCACGAGCGCGGTCAAGGGCAGGCCCTCGGCGATGAGCCTGGCCGCAGCCGCCACGCCGAGGCCGAGGGCGGCGAGGGGCACACCGGCGGCAGCGACGGGGCACCGCGGCCCCGGGATACCCGAGGAGGGCGGCCCCGGGGGAGCGGGCTCCGAGAGGAGACTCCTCTCAGCGACGCGCTCAGCGTAGGCCACGAGCCCGGCGAGCAACGGGAGGGAGGCAACCAGGAGGAACAACGCCTCCGCCACCACGCCGCCCGCCAGCCCGACGAGGGCAGAGGCGAGGCCCAGGGCGGCGAGCCCGAGCCCCGCGGCCCGGTTAGCCGCTGCCCAGGCCCTCCTACTGGTGTAGGCGTAGCCGACCCGGAACCCCAGCAGGGGGTTGGGCGGGACACGGTCAGCGACCATGGCCATGGCTAGCCCTGGGAGCGCCACGAGCAGCCCAATGGAGGCCGCCTGGTAGGCCTCGCACCCCGTCACCGGCAAACCAGCCACCCCAGGGCGGAGCGGAGAGCCTTGACGGCTTCGCGGAGAGCCTCCCGGCCCCCAGGGGTGAGCCTATAGTACCTCCTCATCGTGCCCTCGCTGCTCACCGCCCACCTGGCCTCCACGAGCCCCATCCTCTCAAGCCTCTTCAACACGTCATACACGGTGCTCTCCGGCGGCTCCCCGCCCAGCAGCCCAGCCAGCCTCTTCCGGAGACCATAGCCATGCATCTCCCCCTCAGCGCCCAGCACCGCGAGCACCAGGACCGGGAGCAGCCCCCTCCTCAGCTCAGCCCGCAGCCTCTCAGCGCCACCAGCCGAGGCACAGCCCCTCCACCCGGCCCCACTAGCCCCAGGGAGGCCGAGAGGCACCCCTCCAGGGGGTATGGTATCCGCGTCGCCGCGCTAGGCGATAAAAGCTACCCCGGGCCCCGGGGTACCCTTAGGGGGCGCTCAGGGGGCCATGGCGGCGGCGTGCACTGTGCCGGCCACGGCGATACTGGCCCGCATGTACGGAATGTGGATCGCTACCGCGTTCGTGCTCCTCCTCCTCGCAGCGGCATGGCTCTACACGAGGAGCAGGTTCACGGGCCGCAGGGAGAGGACAGCGGTGGACACTGTGTTCGTCTCGATAATCATCCCGCTCCTCCTGCTCATGGCGAGCCTGGGCCCCCTCTGCTGGAGCGGCAGCTACGGGGCAGCCCTCAACGGCACGAGACTAGTCATCCACTACTACGAGGACAAGACCGTGGCCATAGATATTTGCAGAGCAGACATAACGCTCGAGCCGGCCAAGAAGGCCCTAAGCATCCTCGGCAAGCGCGTCAACGGCCTAGACGACCCCCTGGGAGGGATACTCGCCGGCAACTTCACAGCCCACGGCGCCGGGGCCAGGGTAGCGATGGTGCTCGCCCTACGCGGCGCGGACAAGGCGATAGTAGCCAGAAGGAACCAGGCCCTAGTCGTGCTCGCCCTACCCTGCACCGAGAAACTCTACCAAGAGATAACCGTGGCCAGGCACCGGCTCTGCAGGGGGAGCAGCTAACACTCCCTGGAAGCCCTGACCTCCATCTCCACGGGGCCATGGCTCCCCCGCAGCACAGCCTCCACGTAGGCGCCGCCGCCGAGAACCCTACACAGCTCATCCACAATCATCGAGGCAATCTCCTCCTGGAGCAGCCTCCTCCCCCGGAACCCGTCCAGGAACCCCTGCAGCCCCAGAGCCTCCAGGTAGCGGCAGCCACCATCCCCGCCCCTGGGAGGCCGGTAGCGTATAACAGCCTCGTAGCGGTCAACGATGCCCGTCACCGGGCAGACCGCATACACCTCCGCCCGCATCACCACCTCGTCCACGCAGCGCCTCGACTCAAGCACCCGGAGCCCCGCCAAGACCCGCCAACCCCCGCTGGGCGGCGCAGGGGAGGCGGGAGCGTAAATTAGGCCCAGCCGGCCCGGGGCCCGGGCCCCTCGCCCGGGGCAGTATCTGGGAGGAGGACAAGGCCTCGGGGAGCCGCGGCGGGGGTGTTGGTGTCACGCCGAGGAGGGAGAGGCGGCTCTCGGAGCAGCTCCTCGCCGAGGAGCGGGGCATCGAGGCGAGGCTTCCCAGGCTCCACCCGCTCCTCCACTACCTCCCCAGCCTGCCAACCATAACAGCCACTATACCCCATATCATTGCGCTCGCGATATGCTTCCTCATCCACGGCTACCTGGGCCCGGCGTGCCTCCTGCAGCTCTCCGCCACCGCCGTGATGCTGGCCGCGGGTCTGGCCTGGCTCGGCTTCACGAGGCCGAGTAGAGGGATAAGCCTCGAGGAGGCGCTCATCCTCGTCGCGGCTTCCTGGGTGCTCGTGCCACTGCTCTCCGCGCTCCCCGTGGTGGTTGCTATACACGTGCCTCTCGTGGATGCCTGGTTCGAGTCGGTCAGCGGCTTCACCACGACCGGGCTGAGCGTGTTCACGGGAGGCGTGGACCCCTACTACCACGTCTACATCCCGGCTGTGGAGCAGCTGCCCTGCGGAGTGCTCTGGTGGAGGGCCGCGACCCAGTGGCTCGGGGGCTTCGGAGTCGTAGTCATATTCTACACGATAGCGAGGATAGGCAGCCTGCCCGCGCACCTGGTAGGCTTCGCTGAGGGCCGCTTCGAGCGCCTCGAGCCAAGCATAGCTAAGAGCATGAGGGCCCTCATGAAGCTCTACATAGGCATAACAGCGGTGTCGGTAGCGCTGCTCATGCTCAGCGGCATGGGGTTCTGGGAGGCCCTCTACCACGCAATGGCGGCGGTCAGCACCGGCGGCTTCAGCACCCACAGCGCGAACGTCGGCTACTACCACTCAGTAGCCATCTACGCAGCCGTGATAGCTTCGATGATAATGGGTGCAATGAACTTCGCCGACCTCTACGCAGTGTTCTCGGGCAAGCCCCGCAAGATGAGCATAGAGGAAAAGACAATGGCGATAGTACTAGGCGTGGGGATACTGATACTTCTCCTGCTCCCCAGGAGCCCAGGCCTAGTCGACGTCGTCTTCGACGCCTCCTCGGCCCTCACCACCACCGGGTTCGGGATCCATGACTTGTCCCACATGACGCAGGCGTACAAGCTGATACTCGTCATCCTCATGCTGATAGGGGGCTCCGCGTTCAGCACCGCGGGCGGAATCAAGCTCTACAGGGCAGCGGTCCTGGCCTCAACGCTGAAGTGGAGCTGGTCCAGGGTGCTCCGCGGCAGCCACTACCTGGACATACACAAGGTGGGCGGCGAGATACTCGACTTCGACGAGCTAGCAAGGGTCGTCGAGGTAACGATGCTGTTCATACTCCTAGATATAGTGGGTACATTAATCCTCCTAGTCACAGTGCCCCACGTGAGCCTGGCTGACGCGCTCTTCGAGGCAACGAGCGCCGTCTGCACCACGGGGCTAAGCGTCGGCGTCACAAGCGCCTCCACGCCGCTAATAGCGAAGCTCACACTCCTAGCCCTCATGGACCTCGGCAGGCTCGAGATACACGTCTACATAGCGGCCCTCGCAGCCGCCTACCTCTCCGTGAAGAAGTGGCGCCACGCCCGGAGGAGGGCAGCGCTCGCAAAGAAGCTCGGCCGCGCCTAGGCCTCCAGCGGCCTCGCCCTCACCTCGCGCACGGTGCGGTAAATGGGGCCGCTCCTGGTGAGTATGCTCTGCTTCAGCCTCAAGGCCTCCAGGTAGACCTCCCCGACCTCCACATCCTCCATCTCACGGAGCAGCTTCACCACGCGGTCAATATTCCTCCTGCCCTTCAGCCTCGCGAGGGTGACGTGGGGCACGAACTCCTCCCTCTCCGGGCGCCACCCCAGCCTCCTCACACCCCTCTCCACGGCCTCGAATATCCTCCTCAACTCATCCGCCCCTGGGCCCGGCTCGACCCCGACCCATATCACGCGGGGCCTCTCAATGCTCGGGAACGCGCCGACGCCGCGGAGCCTGAGCAGGACGCGGCGGGGCGCAGCCTCCTCTAGGACGCGGTGGAGGTCGTCCAGCAGGGAGACGGGCGTGTCGCCGAGGAACCTTATCGTTATGTGGAGGTTCTGGTCCTCCACGGGCTTCATTGGCGCACCCGTGGCTACGAAGGCGTCCCTTATCTGGACGAGCCTCGCCACGACCCTGGGCTCCTCTATGTCGACCGCTATGAAGGCGCGTATCCTCTCGGCGCGGCTCGACAAGCCCCCGGAGCCACCCCGTGGGTCTAGGCGGCTCTGCCCCCGGGATATGTGTAGAGGGCTCCAGGGGCGCGCCGCCGTAGACGCGGCCCCTAGTGGGTGTTGTAGGCGTAGACTGTGAGGCCGTAGGCGGTGCCGGGTGCGAGGCCCAGCACCAGGGTTAGCAGCGCGGCTGCGAGCGCCGCCACGTCCATTACCTCTGCGTGCTCCCTTGCCAGGGGCCGCTCGGGTGGCTGGAAGACGGCGTAGATCAGGTAGCCGTAGTAGAAGGCGGCGACGGCGAAGTTGGCCACGAGCAGCGCCGCGAGGAGAGGAGAGGCCGTGACCGCTGCGCGTAGGATGTAGAGCTTGCCCCAGAACCCGAGGGTTGGCGGCATGCCTGCGAGGCTGCCCACGGCCAGCACCAGGGCAGCGGCCGCCACGGGGTTGCGGTAGGCGAGGCCCCGTACCTCGCTCCAGCTGCAGCCAGGGTAGCCGCAGGCCCTGTCGAGGCCGAGGAAGCCCGCGAGCTTGGAGAAGGCGTAGCCGCTGGTGTGGAGCGCTATGCCCGCCAGGGCGGCCGCGTTGTCCACGCCGGGGAGCCTGGCTAGGGCGGCGACACCCGCCACTATGTAGCCCGCCTGCGCCACGCTGCTGTAGGCCATGAGCTTCTGCGGGCTATCCCTCACCGTGAGGAGGGCGCCGAGGTTGCCGTACAGCATGGTGAGGGCTGCGAGCACGGCCGCGCTCCAGAGCACCACCTCTGGGGCGGCTGCGGCGAAGGGGGCGACGAGCTTCACTATCAGCAGCGCGCCTATCACCTTTGCTGCCGCGCTCGCAACCGCTATCACGAGGGGCCTCGCGTTCCCATAGACGTCTATGAGCCAGCCGTGGAACGGCACCACGCCCATCTTGAACCCAACAGCTATAATGGCCAGCGCCACCACCGGCGTGACGAACAACGGGTCAGTGGTAGCCATACGGGGCGTTATGGCGAGGCCTCCCTTCACGGTCGTGTATAGCAGTATGTCGAGGAGAAGCATTATCGTCGCAACCGCGCCGGTCACGGCGTACTTCATCGCGGCCTCCGCGCTCACCCTGTCACGGTGGAGCGCGACAAGCACGTAGCTAGAGACGGCGGCGAGTATCCAGGCTATGTAGACCAGGTAGAGGGCGCGGGCGAGCCCCAGCACGATGACGCCCAGCGCCA
>JALUFI010000026.1:1156-6298 GCA_027043685.1 Pyrodictiaceae archaeon | reverse complement strand
ACATAGCCCTGGCGGCGGAGAGGGCGGACAGGATAGCCGTGATGTACGCGGGCCCCGCCTCCACCACCTGGCCCGCGTACATCACGGCTATCCTGTCCGCCCTCTCCGCCGCCAGGGCTATGTCGTGGGTTATCAGCACCACTGCCATGCGGCGTCTCCTCCGCAGCGAGTCTATGAGGTCCATTATCTGCTTCTGCACCAGCACGTCCAGCGCGGTCGTGGGCTCGTCCGCGACCAGCACCGCGGGCTCCAGCGCTATCGCCGCCGCTATGGCGACGCGCTGCCTCTGCCCCCCGCTCAGCTGGTGCGGGTACCTCTCAGCAGCCTCCCCCGGCAGCCCGACAGCCTCCAGCAGCTCCCTGGCCCTGCCACGGGCCTCCGCCCTGGGCACCCCGTGCTCAGTCAGCACCTCCTCCAGCTGCTCCCCCACCCTCCTAACCGGGTCGAGGGTCGTGAACGGGTCCTGGAACACCATGGAGACCAGCTCGCCCCGGGCGCGGCGCAGCTCCTCCCCCCGCAGCGAGAGCACATCCACGCCATCCACGACCACGCGGCCGGAGACAATCCTGCCAGGCGGGGGCACGAGGTTCAGCAGAGCGAAGCCAAGCGTCGTCTTCCCGCTCCCGCTCTCCCCGACGAGCGCAACCATCTCCCCCGCCCGGGCCTCCAGCCACGCATCCTCAACCGCCCGGACCACGCCCCGGAGCGTGTAGTAGTGGACGCTGAGCCCCTCCACGCTGAGAACCGGGCCAGCCAAGGCCTACGCCACCCGGAGGCGGTCGCTCAGCCCCTCCCCGATGAGGGCGAGGCTCAGGGCGAGCAGCGTTATCGCGAGCCCCGGGCCAAGCATCAGCCACGGGGCCTCGAACACCACGCTCTTCGCGTTGTAGAGGTCGAAGCCCCAGTCCGGCGTCGGCGGCCTCACCGCGAGCCCCAGGAAGCTGAGAGCAGCCTCGGTGAGCACGGCGTCGGCGGCGCTCAGGCTAAACACGACCATCACTGTGGGCACCACGTGGGGCAGCACATGCCTAACCAGTATCCTCCACGGCGGCAGCCCGAGGGCACGGAGAGCCTCCACGAACTCCTCCCCCTTCACCTTCAGCACCTGGCCACGCACCATCCTGAAGTACGTGGGCACATACACCACGGCTATCGCCACCGCGGCGTTCTCCGGCCTCGGCCCAAGCACAGCGGCAAGCGCAATCGCGAGTATCAGGCTGGGGAACGCGTAGACAGCGTCCATAACCATGCTTAGGGCGCGGTCAAGCCATCCCCCGAGGTAGCCGCTCACAAGCCCCAGCGGCACACCCACCGCGGCGCTCAGCATAGTGCTAAGCGCGACAACCCAGAGAACGATGCGGCCACCGTAGAGGACGCGGGAGAACTCATCCCTGCCGAGCTGGTCGGTGCCCAGGAGGTGCTCCCTGCTAGGCGGCAGCAGGGGCCGGTCAACGCTCCTAACCGGGTCATAGGGGGCGAGCAGCGGCGCAGCAACAGAGGCCAACACTATGACGGCGAGGAGGACGAGGCCGGCCCGGACAAGCAGCCTCCCCTGCGGCGCCAGCCCACCCAGCACGCCCCGGACGGCCCCCAGCAGCCTGGCCGCGGCGAAGCCCCCACGCAGCCCACCAGCGTCCACGGCGCAGCCACACCTCCCCTCAGTACCTTATCCTCGGGTCAAGCAAAGCATACAACACGTCAACGACGAGGCTAATAACCCCCACCAGGAAAGCGAAGACAAGCACCACGGCCTGGATAGCGGGGTAGTCCCGGTACTGAATCTTCTCGACCAGATAGGTGCCTATCCCTGGCCAGTCAAACGTCTCCTCAGTCAACACCGCGCCGCCCAACAGGAGCGCGAACTGGAGACCCGCATAGGTAACCACGGGTATCAACGCGTTGCGGAGAGCGTGCAGCGTTATCCGACGCTCCCGGACCCCCCGAGCCCGGTAGGCGAGCACGAACTTGGACTCAAGCACGGCGGCCAAGTGGTTGCGGAGAAGCCTCGTATAGGGCCCGCTCAGCACAATCCCCAGCGTCAATGCGGGGAGAACGAGGTGGGCCAAGGCGCTCCTCAGCGCCGCCCAGTTACGTGTCAAGAGCGCGTCGAGCACGTATAGCCCGGTGACCGTGTGGAGGTTCACCGAGGGGTCTATGCGGCCGCTGACGGGGAGCCAGCGGAGCCACACGCCGAACACCAGCTGCAGGAGGAGCCCCAGCCAGGGGATGAACAGGGTGTAGGTCAGCGCCCCGTAGACGCGGAGAGCGGTGTCGAGCCGGGTGCCCCTCCTCAGCCCGGCCACGAGGCCCGTGGAGAGCCCCAGCGCGAGGCTGACCAGCAGCCCCGCAGTCGCAAGCTCAATCGTCGCGGGAAGCCTGTCGCGGAGATCGGCCGCAATGCTCCTCCCCTGGATGACTAGGCTCGTCCCGAAGTCTCCGTGGAGAGCCCTCCAGAGGTAGTCGAAGTACTGGACGTAGAGCGGCTTATCCAAGCCCAGCTGGTGCTCAATAGCCCTTAGCTGCTCCTCCGGTATACTCCTCGTCCCCAGGACGGCGAGGACCGGGTTCCCCGGCAGCACGCGGAGGATAATGAAGGCTATCGTGTAGAGTATCAACACCGTTGGGATAATCAGCGCAGCCCTCACCGCCACGTAGCGCAGCAGCCCCAACCAGCGCGCCCCCGGCCCCTGAGCTGGCTCGCCGCGGCCCCTCATCCAGGGGTAATTAAGATGGGTTCGGCAAACCTTTTAGCAGGTGGGGCCGCGGTGCCCCGGCGAACAACTCCCTAGGCGTAGGGGAACACTGCACGCGACGGAGGTGGCTCCGTGCATGAGCCGTACAGCCGCGGTGGTCGCGGCGGTCGTGATAATAGCGGTGATAGCCGCAGCAGCCTACATCCTAGCAGGCAAGGCTCCCCAGCAGCCAACAGCCACTAGCCCATCCCCGGCGCCCCAGGCAGCCACCACGACGAGCAAGCCGGCGACTCAGACGCAGCAGGCAGGCCCGGCGACGGCGAAGCCCTCGGCGACGGCCACGGGCCAGGCAGCGGCTAAGCAGAAGCTCGCAGACACCGTGGTCATAGGCACAACGGACAAGCTGACGGAGCTCGACCCTGCTAACGCCTACGACTTCTTCACCTGGGAGGTGCTGACAAACACTCTCGATACCCTCGTCCGCTACAAGCCCGGCACCGACCAGCTGGTCCCAGCCCTCGCGGAGAGCTGGGAGGTCAAGGACAACGGCACCGTCTGGATATTCCACCTCCGCAGGGACGCCAGGTTCTGCGACGGCACCCCCGTCACCGCGAAGGACGTAGTGAGGAGCATAGAGAGGGTAATGAAGATAAAGGGCGACCCCTCCTGGCTGGTAACGAGCTTCGTGAAGGAGGTAAAGGCCCTAGACAAATACACAGTAGAGTTCGTGCTCAAGAAGCCAGTCGGCTTCTTCCTAGCACTCCTCGCTACCCCGCCCTACGCAGTGGTGAGCCCCAAGTACCCCATGGACAAGGTCGTCGCGGATGCGACCTGGGGAGGCCCCGGCCCCTACTGCATCAAGGAGCTCAAGCGCGACCAGTACCTGGTGCTCGAGAAGAACCCCTACTACTACGGCGAGGTCAAGACCCCGAGGATAGTTATAAGGTTCTACAAGGACGCCACCACGCTCCGCCTCGCCCTGGAGAGGGGCGAGATAGACGTAGCCTGGAGGACCCTCAACCCCAGCGACTACAAGCAGCTAGCGAAGAGCCCCGAGTACAAGGTCATAGAGGTGCCCGGCAGCTTCATAAGATACATAATAGTCAACGTCAAGATGGACCCGACGCGGAACGTGCTCGTCCGCCGCGCGATAGCGGCCGCGATAAACCGCGAGCAGCTGGCCCAGGTAGTCTTCATGGGCACCATGGAGCCCCTCTATAGCCTAGTACCCAAGGGCCTCTGGAGCCACATAGACGTGTTCAAGCAGATGTACGGAGACGGCAACATAGAGCTGGCCAAGAAGCTCCTAGAGCAGGCCGGCTACAGCCCCCAGCACAAGGCGCACCTAGTCCTCTGGTACACCCCCAGCCACTACGGCAGCACCGAGGCAAACCTCGCCCAGATGATAAAGCAGCAGCTAGAGGCAACCGGCCTAGTCACTGTTGAGCTACGCAGCAGCGAGTGGGGCACCTACGTCCAGCAGCTCCGCCAGGGCCAGATGATGCTAGCCCTCCTGGGCTGGTACCCTGACTACATAGACCCCGACGACTTCCTCACCCCCTTCCTCCACAGCGGCGCAAACAAGTGGACCGGCAGCGGCTACAGCAACCCCAAGGTGGACAAGCTCCTAGACGAGGCCCAGAGCATACCCGACAAGGCGAAGCGCGCAGAGATATACAAGGAGGTCCAGCGCATACTAGCCAAGGACGTCCCAGTGATACCCCTTCTCCAGGGCAAGCTCTACGTCGTCACGAAGAAGAACGTCGGCGGCGTAGAGGTAGGGCCAAGCATGCTGCTACCCTACTACACCATCTACAAGACAACCAGCGGCTAGAAAAGGCTAGGGGGAAGCGAAACGAGAAAGCAGAGAGGCGGCGAGGCCTACCCCCCTTTTTCCCTACATTCCTACTCCTCCGCTACTCCTCCGCGCCATCTAGCCCATGGAGGCAATCCCGCCCTACGGTGACTACGATGTAGCGGTCCCAGCGCCCCCCGGGGGACCGGGACAGCTGGAGGAGGCGGTGAGGCCCAGGAGGCTGCGCCGCAGGGGGGCTCCCCCGGGGGGCCTCACTATGCTCCATCCGCGGCGGGGCATGTGGCCCCCTCCTACCGGGGGAGGGGCTAGGCCAGGGCCTTCAGCGCCATCACGAGGGCGGCTAGGAGCATGAGTGAGGCGAATATGACTCTTATCGCCTCGTCGCTGAGCCTCGCGTGCATCCTCGCGCCTAGCTGGGAGCCGGCTATGGCCGCCGCTGATGCAGCGGCGCCGTAGACTGGGCTGAAGCCTCCCCGGGCCATGTGGCCCAGCCACCCCGCGGTGGCTGAGAGCAGCACCAGCACCGGGTTGGTGCCAACCGCTACCCGGAGCGGCACCCCGCCGAGGAGCACCACGAGGGGTATGATGAGGCTCCCGCCGCTTATCCCAGCCATCGAGGCAAGCGCCGCTATA
>JALUFI010000026.1:0-1146 GCA_027043685.1 Pyrodictiaceae archaeon | reverse complement strand
CTATAACTGCGACCGGGGCAGCCACAGCGGCAGCGGCTAGCTCGTACTCGTAGCCCCCCACCCTCCTCCGCAGCCGCGGCCCCGGGACGCGGCGGGCGCTGAGACCCATGCCCTTGAGGAGGAGCACTGCAGACGCAACCAGCAGCGAGACGAAGACTGCTGCAAGCACCTGGGCGGGGAGGCTGCCCGAGAAGTAGCCCCCAACGAAGGCCCCCGCAACCGCGGAGGCGCCCGCCACGGCTGCAAGCACCCAGTCCACGAGCCTCAGCTTATAGTGGTACACGAGGAGCATCGAAGCCCCCTGCGCCACCAGCACGAAAAGCGTCGTTCCAGCCGCGGTGTAGAGGGGCAGCCCAGCCACAAGGCTCAGCAACGGCACGTAGAACTCGCCGCCACCCTTGCCGAACATCGAGAAGAACCAGGAGATACCGAAAACCGCCACAGAGACCACGAGCAGCCTCAGGGGCTCCACAGTCACCACAGCGCCACACCTCTCTCCACGAGTGCGCTGCGCGGCCCGCCACGGCGCCCCGGGCCCCTAAAAGCGTTGACCAGACAGTCAACAAGAAAACAAAGAAATAAACCAAGTAAAGAATAGAAAAGACCCAGAGACGCGGCCCAGGAGGAGCACCCCCGGGGAAGACCCTGGAGAGGGGAGGGGCGGCGCAGCGACAAGGCCTCGAGGAGCCCTGGCCTCATGCGCAGGGCCGAGATGTTCCTCGAGGAGGCAAGGGACGCGCTGCAGCGGGGCCGCTACGGCCCCCATGCCGCATTCCTGGCCGGGCAGAGTCCCCCCCGCCTATCCGGAGGCCACCGCTACACCCATAGCGCGGGGGCAGACCCTATCCGCTCCCTCCAGGGCGCTCGGTGGGCTTCCTCTGTCACGGGGCGTCGCCATGAGCAGCGTCCTCCGGCTCTGGAAGGCACCCGCAGCCCTCCTAGGGGAGCTGCACCGGCTCTACAGTCTTGAGCCGCTCACGCACCTCTACGCCCTATACGACACAGTGTACGGCGCCGACCGCACCGACGGAGTACTCGTCACGGACGGTGGCCGCCTCGCCGGCTACCTGGTCGCCTACCGCGGCTGGAGCGGGCTCTTCCTCCACGCATGGAACACCGGGCCAAGACACCTAGAACACCTCCTCA
>JALUFI010000025.1 GCA_027043685.1 Pyrodictiaceae archaeon | reverse complement strand
GCTACCTCACAGACCTATGCAGCCGCGACACTACGCTGCTCCGGGAGTGGCTCGCTGCTGAGCAGGCAAGACTCCACACAGCCATCAGCGACACAGCCCTCGAGCTAGGCATAGAGGAGGCTGAGGCACGCAGAACCGCCGCGGAGCTGTTGAAGGGAAGGCCCGCCGCCACGCCGCTCGAGAGGAGGCTTGCGGAGAAGCTCGTGGAGCACAGCATAGCCTACCCCTGCCCACCGCCGCTCCACAGACATTACCGTCCCCAGCTCTCCGTCCACACGCGTCTACTGGAAGCAGTGAACCCGGACACGATACTCGAGGAGCTGCAGAGAGCCGGCCAGCCAGCAATGCCTACGACGTGCACCACACTAGGCAACACGGGAGAAAAGGAGCCGCGGTGAACGCGGCACGGGGAGACACGGCAGCCAGGATTCAATCCCCCGGAGAGCCGCCGGCTTGGGAGGCCGACGTCACCATCCTAAATACGGGCTGCGCATCCAACGCATTGCGTGATCGATGCAGCTTCTTCCCCCTGGCTCGGAGAAAGCCTAGCACAATAGGCACCCCAAGCAGCGATTCCTAACACACAGCCTCACGCGGCTCCACGGCTAATGTTCTTAAGGGCCTCCCGGAGCTTCTGTAGCGCCTCCTCGTGCTCACGGCTCCATTTGTGCTTCTCCACTAGTCTCGGCTTGACCTTCTTCTCTACTATCCCGGCTAGCTTGCCTAGGAGCGATATAGTGTCCAGGGCGGCCTCTCTGCGGTCTGGGTACTTTGATAACTCGGCATCGGGGTCGGGGCCGTGGTACTGGTAGTCGTGGAGGTCGAGCGCGGTACTAGTGTAGTGGCTATAGTCTGTATACCCGGCCTCCTCGACGAGCCTTCCCAGCACCTTGAGCCGGGAAGACGGCACCCTCGTTAATGCCTTCGTGCTCAGCCATCTCCTCTGCTCTTCATCGAGGCTCTCTGCTATCCTGTCCCTCTCGAGGGCTAGTATCGCCGCCGTGAGGGCCCTCCACGCCTGGAACGCCTTGCCCGCCGCGTTCCTGGTATAGCCCTTCTCCAGGAACTCCAGGGCCAGCAGGGCCTCCAGCAGCGCCTCCAGGACACGGGCACCGGCGTAGCCCGCGAGGTCGCGGCGAGGCTTGGGCAGCGGTTTCTCCAGAGCCTCCGGTGCAGCCAAGACCCTGCAGACCCGGGGCCCCTACAGCCACCTTAGCCTCATTTAGATAACGGCCGTGGAGCCGGGGAGGAGCCGACGCCCCGCCGCCTCGGGAAGCCTCGGAGGCGCCCTCCTTACCTCCGATAATGAAGCCTAACTGGATATGCCTGCGAGGATTAGGTAATTGGTGCGGCGGCCGGGATTTGAACCCGGGATCACCGGCTTGGGAGGCCGGCGTCCTAGTCCAGGCTAGACGACCGCCGCGCCCCAGCGAGGCCCGCCAGTGAGGCCCCGGCCGCCGTGAAGAAAGGAGGCCGTGGAGAGCCCCCGGGGGGTTATTTGCGTTAAGCGGTGACGCTGTAGGAGGCCGCCGCCATGCGCTCTAGGGCCATGTCTCTTACCTCCTTGGCGCCGAGCATCAGCGCCGCCTCTCCCGCTAGCTGCAGCACCACCGCCAGGATGAGTAGCATGGGCA
>JALUFI010000024.1 GCA_027043685.1 Pyrodictiaceae archaeon | reverse complement strand
CGGGCTGGCGACGATGGGCTTCCTCGCTAACCGGGCCCTGCTCCTGGAGCGGTGGGGCGCCTGGGTGGAGCCCGTCCTCGACGCGGCCGAGTCCGCGCTTGACGCAGTGCATCCCCGCTCCTGGCTACCGGGGCTCCTCCGGGAGCTGCTTCCCCGCCGAGGAGAGGTCTACCTGGCCGGGTTCGGGAAGGCTGCCCGAACCATGGCGGAGGCCGCGGCCGAGGCGCTGGGAGGCAGGCTTGCGGAGGGCGTCGTCATAGCGCCGCGGGGCCAGGGCGGGGCCGTTGCCTCGGACAGGGTACGGGTTCTCGAGGGCGACCACCCGGTGCCCGGGGAGGCCACGCTCCAGGCCAGCGAGGAGCTGCTAGGCTTCCTCCAGAGCCTGCCCAGGGACGCAGCGGTGCTGGTCCTCGTCTCGGGCGGCGGGAGCGCGTTGTTCGAGAAGCCCGCGCCCGGCCTAACCCTGGAGGAGGTCGCGGAGGCCACTAGGCTCCTTATGCTCAGCGGAGCCGACATCTACGAGCTCAACGCTCTGCGCAAACACGTCTCCTCGGTCAAGGGGGGCCAGCTCCTCCGCTACATACCAGCCAGGCCGGTCATAGCCATCTACATGAGCGACGTGCCTGGCGACCGCCTCGACACAGTGGCCTCCGGGCCAACCGTCCCGGACCCCACGACGTACCGCGACGCCTACGAGGCCCTCCGCCGCCACGGCCTCCTCGACAAGGCCCCGCCGAGGATAGTCGAGAGGCTCCGGAGAGGCATGAAGGGCCTAGAGCCCGAGACCCCGAAGCCAGGCGACCCCCTCTTCCACGGCGTATTGAATAAGCTAGGCACGCGGAACCGCGACGCCCTAACCGCCGCGGCCAATGCGCTGGAGGCCCGGGGCGCAGAGACGATAGTGCTCACCGACACGCTCCGCGGAGAAGCCCGCGAGGCAGCCAAGACGCTGGCAGCGATACTCGAGTACACCGCCGAGGCGAGGAGGGAGAGGCCCCTCGCACTCCTCGCGGGCGGCGAGACAACGGTAACCGTGACCGGCGACGGACGGGGCGGGAGGAACCAGGAGCTCTGCATAAGCCTCGCAGCCGAACTCAAACGGCTCCGCATACTCACGGAGCCCTACGCAGCCCTCTGCATGGGCACGGACGGCGTCGACGGCAACAGCCCGGCAGCCGGCGGGCTCGCGACGCACAGACTGCTCGAGGAGGCCGAGAAGATGGACCTCGACCCCCTAGAGGCGCTACGCCGCAACGACAGCTACACCTTCCTCAGCAGGCTAGGCGCCACACTCGATACCGGGGGCTATACAGGGGTGAACGTCAACGACGTATTCATCGCCTATCTGCCGGGAACCGGAGAGGAGCAGGGCTAGCGTAGCTAGCGTGAGACCGAGGGGAGGAGTGGGGCCACGGGGAACGGGCTGGCGCAAAAATGAGGGCTGGGGACCACGGACCGGGGTCGGTGTTACTGGCAGCCGGCGACGCGCTTGAGGAACTTCCTGGCCAGCTCCTTCTCCTCCTGGGTAGCCTTGTCCTCGTGGCAGAACCACCAGTCGAAGCACTCGTACTTCTGGAGCCTCTCCTTGGCCTCCTGCTCGGTGCTCGCGGGCGGCACGATGAGCCTCTCCCCTATGACCTCGTTGTTCGGCCAGTTGGCGGGCACGGCGCGGCCATACTTGTCGGTCAGCTGCAGGGCCTCGACGAGGCGGAGTATCTCGTCGATGTTCCTGCCGACGTTGAGCGGGTAGTAGAGTATGGCCCTTATCACGCCCTTGTCGTCGACGATGAAGACGGCGCGGACGGTGACTACGCCGCTCTCGGCGTGTATCATGCCGAGCTTCCTGGCAACGTTGCCCATGGGGTCAGCGATTATTGGGAAGGGTATCTCGACGCCGAGCTTCTCCTTGATCCACTCCTTCCACTTGATGTGGCTGAAGGTGTTGTCGACGCTGAGGCCGATTAGCTCGGTGTTGAGCTTCTTGAAGTCCTCGTACCTCTTGGCGAAGGCGACGAACTCGGTGGTGCACACCGGCGTGAAGTCAGCGGGGTGGCTGAAGAGGACGAACCACTTGCCCTTGAAGTGGTCGGGCAGCTTGATGACGCCCTGGTCAGTCACTACCTCCATCTCGGGGAACTTCTCGCCTATCAGGGGTATCTCGCCGGGCATCCCTCGTTCACCCCTACACCTGCTTTCCGAGTCTGTTTCTAACTCGCACCCGCTACGAGTATTTATGATGTATGGCAATGACTCGTCTGCGTAACGTTTTTATAGAGCTGACATACCTGCTTGTATATAAGTCGTTCTTGAGCTAGTGTTCAAGTGGGATAGCGGCTTAACCCCCTCCCGGCGTGGGCTTAACGTGGGCTGCGGGAGGCTTGCTGCTCTTCCTCGCGGGGCTGGGCATCACCCTGGCAGTACTCGGCCTCGTCGCATCAGCCCAGCAAGAGACCGGCGAGGAGCTGGCCCTGGCGGAGGCGGCGTCGCCGCCGGAGATGTGGGAGAAGAACGTCCCCTGGCTCTAGGCGCTGCCGCGCATGGGGCGCCAGCCTAGCTCCCTGGGTGTCCTGGCAATCCTCACCACTATCTTCACTGCGTCACGCTCCAGCGCCGCCTGGAAGGCCTCTATGCCGTGTTCGAGGCCCCAGTAGACCTTCGTTATCAGCTCCCTCACCCTGACCCTGCCGCTGCGTATCAGCTCTATCGCGTGCTGGAACTCCCTGCTGGTCCCACACCGGGAGGGGACAAGCTGGACCTCGTTGACTACCAGCCTCGTCTGGTCAAGCGGCGTGGGCAAGCCATGCGTCGACTTGACGTGTACCACTCCCCGGGGCCTCGCTAGCTCAACCGCCGTTTCGAGGCCCTCGGGTGTCCCCGTTGCCTCGAAGACCTGGTCGAAGCCCATGCCCCAGCGGCCGCTGCGCCTCGCCTCCTCCACCGCCTCATCGCGGGTGAGCGTCCTTAGGCCTAGCTGCTCCGCTATCCTCCTCTTCGGCGAGTCCTTCCTCGCTACAACCACTGGGTCTGTGCCGTAGAGGCTGCGGAGCACCTGGGCTGCTAGGAGCGCTATGAAGCCCGTCCCTATGACTGCTACGCGGTCGCCGGGCCTGGGCGGGGCGAGGCGGAAGGCCTTCAGCACCGCCGCCAGCGGCTCCACGGCCGTCGCTGCCTCCGGCTCCAGGCCGTCAACCACATGGACGAGGTGGGGGGGTGCGACGAAGTACTCCGCCAGTGCACCATCATGGTCTATGCCGAGGGTTTTCTTGACCGGGGCAGGGCAGTGAATGTAGAGGCCGCTGCGGCACGGCTCCCTCCACATATCCTCGGGGCTAACCATGTTTATCTCGGGGACGACGAGGCGGCCGAGCAGGCTCCTCCACTCCGGCGGCGCTGCGACCACGAGGCCAGCGGCCTCATGGCCAGGGATGAGGGGGAGCTTTGGGGGCCGGTAGCTGCCCCTGTAGAACGCCTTGTCGGTGCCGCATATCCCGACCGCGATGCTGCGGAGCAGCAGCCACCCCCTGGGCGGCCTGGGGGGCTCCACCTCCTCGAGGCGGAGGTCTCCGGGGCCGTGGAGCACCAGTGCACGCATCCGCAATCCACCGGTTTCCTCCCCATCCCCGCCCCGGAGCTTGATAAGGGGGTACGCGTGTCACGGGGAGAGACGTGGAGGCGTCATTCCTGGGCCCTCACTGGACAGGGTTGCTGGCCCCCCTTGCTCCTCCTTGGGGCTGAGAGGCATGCGGGGTAGGGATGTATAGTTGGCCTACTGCGGAGGCTCGGTGGGCGATTAACCAGCTTCGTCTATGCGGCCCTCGCCGTACTGTTCCTCTACAAGGCGCTCCAGGAGCTGGGCAGCGACCCCACATGGAGCATAATCTATGTGCTGGTCGGCCTCGAATACATCCTCGAGGGCGGTGGCCACGGGAAGCCCCACAGCTAGCCCCCTTTTTCGTTGCCCCAGGGCTACGCCGCCGGGGCCAGCCCGTGAACCCGACTCCTCACCCATCCATCGGGGCTACGTTTTTGTGGGCTAACCGGGGGCCGGGCTACCCGCCACGGAGGCCCCGGAGGGACGGGAGCCCTAGGGCTCCCACGGGGCCCCCTTTCCCGGCTTGGCGACGGGGTGTCCGGTTCTGGGTAGCGAGGGCGTCTTTGGGTGGAGTAAACGGATACTCTGGTTCGACCTGGGCCGAGGCGAGGCTAGGGAGTGGCGTTACCCTGGCGAGATGGCGCGTGACTTCATAGGCGGCAGGGGGTTTGCCGTCAAGATTCTATGGGATCACCTCCTCCCAGGCGTGGACGCGTTTGATGAGAGGAACCTCTTCATCGTCGCGGTGGGGCCCCTGACGGGGCTTCCGGGCCCCAATACCGGGAAGCTAGTCGTCGCCTCGAAGAGCCCCCTCACGGGCGGCTACGGGGACGGCAACATTGGTTCGTGGGCCTCTGTTGCGCTTAGGGCTGCTGGGTGGGACGCTGTTGTCGTCACCGGAGCTGCTAGGAAGCCGAGCGTGCTCGTGATAGAGGATGATAAGGCGTGGCTGGAGCCCGCCGAGGACCTCTGGGGCCTTGATACCTTTACTGCCCACGATCGCCTCGTTGAGAGGTATGGCAAGGACGCCGGGTTCCTCGTCATAGGGCCTGCGGGGGAGAACCTGGTCCGGTTCGCGACGGTTGTTGCACAGAAGGGGAGGAGCGGTGGCCGCCCCGGGCTCGGCGCAGTCATGGGTAGCAAGAGGCTGAAGGCGATAGTTGTCCGCGGGACTAAGAAGCCGGAGGTCTACGACGAGGAGGCCTACCGCCGTGCCGCCGTCGAGGCGATCAAGGCTGTCAAGACTAGCCCGAACTACGGGTTCTGGATGAGGCAGGGCACTATGATGACTGTTGAGTGGGCGCAGGAGGCCAGCGTGCTCCCCGCCTACAATTTCCGCGAGGGCGTGTTCGAGGGCTATGAGGGGATAAGCGGCAGCTACATGGAGAAGGTGCGTGTCGAGCTGCGGAGCTGCCCCTTGTGCGTCATGGCTTGTGGCCACGTGGTCAGGGATGACGAGGGCATGCTCGTGGAGCTGGACTATGAGAACATAGCTATGCTTGGCAGCAACCTCGGCATCTCGAGGCTCGAGGAGGCGGCTGTGCTGAACAGGCTTGCGGATATGTATGGCCTTGACACGATTAGTCTTGGCGGCACCCTGGGCTACGCGCTCGAGGCCGCTGAGAGGGGTAAGCTGGAGGGGGTTGACGCCACCTGGGGCGATGCCAGGGCTATAGCGAGGCTCGTGGAGCTCCTGGTGAGACGCGAGGGTGTTGGCGACAAGCTTGCTGAGGGCAGCATGAGGCTATCCAGGATGACTGGGGAGACATGGTACGCTATGCACGTGAAGGGCCTCGAGGTAAGCGCCTACGACTGCCACGCCGCGCCCGGTATGGCGCTCGCCTTCGCCACTAGCCCGATAGGGGCCCACCATAAGGATGCATGGCTCATAGGCTGGGAGATTAGCTACGGCAGGATGGACTACAGTGAGGCCAAGGCGGAGAAGCTTATCGAGATGCAGAGGTTCCGCGGCGGCCTCTTCGAGACCGCTGTGGCGTGCAGGTTCCCTGTGGTGGAGACAGGGATAAGCCTTGAGCACTACGTGAAGATGTTCCAGGCCGCGACCGGGCTGAGCTACGGTCTTGAGGACCACTACCGCGTCGCCGACAGGATATACGCGTTGATTAGGCTGTTCTGGGTGAGGGAGCGGGGCGGCTGGAGCATAGAGATGGACATGCCGCCGGAGAGGTGGTTCCGCGACCCGCTCACCAAGGGGCCCCTGCGGGGCGCGAAGCTCGACCGCGACAAGTTCACCGAGCTGCTGATGGCCTATTACCGGCTGAGGGGCTGGGCACGCAACGGTGTCCCGCTGCCCGAGACGGTGCAGCGTCTCGGCCTCGGAGGCGACGCCGTGGAGCTTGCGAGGCGCTATGCCGCTGGCCCCGCCTAGCGCACCTCATGCCCTTTTCCCGCGGGGCGGCGGGCCCCGCCTCTGGTGCGGGAGGGTCCGGCGGCCCTCCTCTACCCCCCTGTGGAGGCGCCGTGCTCGCTGAGTGGGGTGGCTGAGTGCCTTGGCTGTTGATGTGGTTGAGCTTGTCCGCGAGACCAGGGAGACCCGCGTAAGGCTCCGCCTCGCCGTCGGCGCTGAGGAGCCGTATGCAAGGGTCGCGACTGGTATCGGGTTTCTCGACCACATGGTTGAGACCCTTGGCTACTACGCGGGGTGGAGGCTGGAGGCCAGCGTTGAGGAGCTTAGACGTGTCGATGACCAC
>JALUFI010000023.1 GCA_027043685.1 Pyrodictiaceae archaeon | reverse complement strand
TCTCAGCCCGCAGCGCCGCTCTGCAGGTTCTGCAGCTTCGTCCGCTACCCGTTCCGTGAGAGCATCTACCGGGCCTACATGGCGGCGCTGCGGGCTGAGACGGAGTGGCTCCTCTCCACCGCGGAGAACGTGGTCGTCAGGGAGGTCTACGTTGGAGGCGGCACCCCGACGGTCGATGTCTACGCGTTGGCGGAGTACCTTGACTTCCTCCGTGGCCTCCTGGGCCGCGGGGCCAGGTTCTCGGTGGAGGCCAACCCCCGGGACCTGCTCAGCGGCGACGCGGTGGAGGAGCTGAGGGGCCGGGTGCACAGGCTCAGCATAGGGGTCCAGGCCCTGAGCGATGAGAGGCTCCGGAGGCTCGGCAGGCTCAACCACACCGCGGGGGAGGCCGTGGAGGCTGTGGGGAGGGCTGTGGGCAGGTTCCCCGTGGTCAACGTGGACATGCTGTGGGGCGAGGCCGGGGACACGGTGGAGACAGTTGCCGCTGAGGCCCGCAGGGCGCTCAGCCTCGGCGCGGACCAGGTCACCTTCTACCCGTTGATGCCGCCGCCGGGGACCTGGGGCCTCTACCGCTCGAGGAGGATGGGGCCCTGGCACCCGTTGGAGAGGGAGATGTACCTCGCGGTCCTGGGGGAGGCCCGGCGGGCCGGGTACCGTGCCTCCACGCCCTGGTGCATGTCGAGGCCGGGCACCGGCATGATAGACGAGTACGTGGTGGACAACGAGTGGTTCCTCGCCCTGGGCGCCAGCGCCGTGGGCAGGCTCCCCGGCTACGTCTACGCCAACGCGTTCAACCCGTCGAGGTACGCGAGGCTAGTCTCGGCCCGCGGCTTCTCCGCCCGCTACGCCGCCAGGCCCCGCCTGGACGAGGAGGCAGCCTACACCGCCGCAGCGATGCTCTTCGGGCTCCGGTGGAGGAGCGGGCTCCTCACCCGCCGCTACGGAGCCAGGGGCGCAGCCCTGGACGCCTACATAGAGGCGAGCCTCCGCCTCCTCGGCGAGAAGCCAGGGCCCCGTGGCGAGTGGAGCCTCGGCCGCCCAGGCACCCTCTACGCGCTCCACGTGGCCCAGAGGAGCCTCTACATGGCGATGAACTGGTTCCGCAGCCTAGGCATGGCCAGGGAGGCCGCGGCGGCGCTCTAGCAGCCTCTCAGCCTCCTCGGCGACGAGCGGCAGGAACCGGCCAGCCCTCTCCCTCACCACCAGCTCCGCCCTCCAGTCCAGCGGCGTCTCCTCAAGGTTGACTATGACCAGCCGGGCCCCCCTCCGGGCAGCCTCCTCGGGGACGAGGGCCGCGGGGTAGACCTGGAGGCTGCTCCCCACCACGAGCACGGCCCTAGCCCTCCTGGCAAGCCTAAACGCCTCCTCCAGCGCCTCCCCCGGCAGCGGCTCCCCGAAGAACACCGCAGCCGGCTTCAACACGGCGCCGCAGCGGGGGCACCGGGGCACCTCCCCCCTCTCAACGGCGGCAAGCGCCTCCCCTATCGGCACCCGGTGCCCGCACCTCGTACACACAGCCTCCCGGGCGTTCCCGTGCAGCTCCACCACCCTCCTGCTCCCAGCCGCCTGGTGAAGCCCGTCAATGTTCTGCGTAACCACGGCCTCGATGACTCCCAGCTCCTCGAGCCTCGCTATCGCCC
>JALUFI010000022.1 GCA_027043685.1 Pyrodictiaceae archaeon | reverse complement strand
CCAGGGGCGCGGGGCACCGCGGGCCCCTCAGCCGCTGCCCCCTGCCGCTCCGCCTCCACCTCTCCCCCCGGCTGCTGGCCGCCCTGCCCCTCCTCCACGCGGGGGGCCTGGACGCGGCCCTCCACGGGCCCGCTGGGCCTCGGAGCGCCACAGTAGGGGCAGGTATCGTACTCGTCGTCAACCATTGCGCCGCAGACCGGGCACTTCCACGGCAACCCCGCCGCCACCACCCACGTGGCAGGGCCAACGCTGCTAATAGCCTACCCTCGGCGGGTAAGGAAGTGCAAACTCCATTAACCATTGTCCGCGGGGGCCTATGGCTAGGAGCCCCCGGGGGGCTCGTCTCAGGCCACCCTCCCGGGGGCGTGTTGCGCGGCCCCAGCACTGGCGGTGGGTGGAGCGATGGAGCAGCGGGGGAGCCTCGCGGTAGAGTTTAGGCAGAGCCACCGCTACAGCTTCACAATGCCCATCACTGGGGGGTTCAGGCTGAGGCTCATACCCGTGGAGGCACCCTCCACGGTGACCGGGCTCCACTACATATTCGTGGTTGACGTCAGCGGGTCCATGGAGGGCGAGAAGCTGGAGGCCGCCAAGGAGGCTGCCGAGAGGCTGATAGACAGGGTGCCCAGCGGCAACCACATAAGCCTAATAGTCTTCGGCACCTCGGGCGGCGGCGTGGAGGTCCTAGCGGAGCACGTCGACACCTCGAACAAGGAGGCCCTCAAGGATACTATAAGGGCGCTGGAGGCGGAGAACGGTACTCCTCTCCTCCGCGCACTCCTGGCGGCGATAAACGTCGCGGCCAGGCACGGGGAGCCCGCGTACCTCATACTCCTAAGCGACGGCCAGCCGACTGACGGGAGCAGCCTAGAGGACTACAAGAGGCTAGAGATACCGGAGAACACGAAGCCAGTGGTCATAGGCATAGGCCTAGACTACAACAAGGAGATACTCCACACAATAGCG
Organism: Pyrodictiaceae archaeon; assembly: GCA_027043685.1. Classification (GTDB taxonomy): domain Archaea; phylum Thermoproteota; class Thermoprotei_A; order Sulfolobales; family Pyrodictiaceae; genus QNYQ01. The sequence continues at coordinate 677 of JALUFI010000022.1, read as the reverse complement.
GAGCGGGGCAATGGGATATTCGAGCACATAAGCGAGACGAGTATAGACGAGCTCATAGAGAAGATAGGCTCGGTAGCCGCCGAGAAGGGCTACGCCAAGGACCTCCGCATAACCCTCGAGCCCGCGCCGGAGATAGAGGCCAGGCTCATAGGCTACAACAGCAACGAGGTAAACATACCAGTCGTGAAGGACGAGGACGTCTCCATCTACGGCGAGGTGAAGATACCCCCAGGCTACCGGGGCACCCTGGCAGCGATACGCGTAGCCTACCTCGACCTCGCCACGGGCCAGAGGGTGGAGCAGAGCTTCAACTACACCGTCGAGCCCGCCCCCTCCAGGGAAGAATTCCTCAAAGGAATAGACAAGCAGATACTCAACGAGGTAATGTACTACAGCTACATGAACGACGTCCAGAGGCTGATCGCGAGGGGCGACCTCGCAGGAGCAACCCGGAGGATCAAGGCCGCAGAGGAGCTAGCAGCCAAGACCAGGAAGATAGACCTCGTCGCCCAGACGAGGACGATAAAGACACTGCTCACCAAGACACAGAAGATACGCGACCCCAAGGAGCTCGAGGAAACCACGAGAAAACTACTATCAGAGACAACGAAGACAATAAGAAGGACCTGAAGGGGCAGGCAGCCGTCCCCCCGGGCGCTGGCGCACCCCTCCTCTAC
>JALUFI010000021.1:5898-6350 GCA_027043685.1 Pyrodictiaceae archaeon | reverse complement strand
GTGAGGGGTGGATACGTTATGACTGAAGAGGTGCGTGACAAGCTGGCCGCGTGGCTCGCGTCAGCTGGCTTCATCGTCGCGCCGGCGGAGCAGGGCCTGCCCTCTCAGGCTTCGTGGGGGTTAATGGTTGCAACACCGCCGCCGGTGCAGGTCAAGATGAGGATAATCGGGCTCCGCAACGGAGCCGTAATAGCCGGTATCGGCGTCAACTTCGCAGACATACACCGCCGGGAGATAATGAAGCTCGAACCCGCAGAAAGGAGCGGCTTCATGGCAGGCCTTCTCTCCGGCATAATCCAGCTATGCCCCTACTGCAGGGTCGCGCTACAGGGCGGCATGCTTAACCCGGAGGCAGTCGTAGCAGAGATACTCTACACCTCCGACACGCTCTCGAAGCAGCGAGTAATAGATGACATGGCGCGGCTTGTCAACATATTCATGTACATCAATAT
>JALUFI010000021.1:0-5888 GCA_027043685.1 Pyrodictiaceae archaeon | reverse complement strand
AACCCAGCCCAGCACCGGCTTCATGTAACGAGTCTAACGCACCTAACGCACCAAGACCGGGCCCCTCCAACCCCCTCTCAGGGGGGAGTACCTCTAGGAGGCCTGGGGACGGGGATGCGGGGGATCAGCTGGTTTTGACGCCGATAGAGGCGACCAGCGAGGCTGCAGTGCTTGTCGGGGCCCTCCTCTTCCTCTCCAAGCTCGGCGAGGAGGGCGCCGAGAGGCTCGGGCTCCCCGGCTTCATAGGCAGTGTGCTGACCGGGCTGCTCGTGAGCCCCGCTGCCCTGGGCCTTGTTAAGCCCTCGGACCTCGTGCCAGCACTGCTCCTCTTCAACCTAGGCATAAACTTCACACTGTTCCTCGCCGGCGTGGAGGAGCTGTCGAACCCCTCGCTGCTGAAGCCGAGCCGGCGCGAACTCTACGTCTCCCTTGCACTGCTCGCCTCATCAACGCTCCTCGTCGGGCTCTTCGCCGTCTACTTCATGGGGCTAGGCCTGGAGGCGGGTCTCGCAGTAGGAGTTGTGCTAGCCATCGTCAGCGCCGGGCCCTTGATGAAGCTTCTCTTCAGCAAGGGGCGGCTAGGTGAGCGCGAGTACTCTGCCCTCAAGGTAGGCCTCATAGCCGAGATAGGTGGGTTAACCGTCTTCAACACGCTTGTACAGGGCTTCAACCTTGCAAAGTTCCTGGAGACGCTAATCTTCGTCCTCCTCGTCTACCTGGTCGGACGCCACTATCTCGACGAGCTTCTTCTCCTCGTTGAGCGCTATGTAGCTGTCCGCGAAGCCCCGTTCGCGATAGTGGTCTCGATAGTCATAATGGCTGGGTATATAGCCGAGCTTATAGGCTTCAACTCGGCCGTCACAGCGCTCCTGCTGGGCGTGTTCCTCTCAGAGTACATGGAGATAAGGCCGCTCTACCTTGAGCGCGTGCGTGCATTCACATACGGGTTCCTGGAGCCACTCTTCTTCATAGGCATCGGCATCTACGCGGTCAGGCCGACACTAATGGACACGTTGTACAGTCTAGCGCTCCTAGGGCTCTCCGCTGCGCCGAAGCTCCTTGCAGCAAGGCTCCTAGGCCTCACGGCCAGAGAGGGGCTCGCCTTCCTCGCCAAGGGGGGAGTTGACGCCGCCCTGCTGCTCACCATGCTGCAGAGCGGAGAGCTGAGCTACCCGGCCTACACAGCCGCGCTGCTCGCAACCCTCGGCTCCACGCTCCTCTCCGCCGCGGCTCACCGCGTGAAGGAGAGGAGGCCCGACATACTCCGTATGAAGCTAGCAGACCTAGACCTGGACATGGCTATTGTGCATGCAGACGAGAAAGCCGATTATGCGGCACGCGTGGTAGCCTCCAAGGGCGCGGCAGTAGTGGTAGACGAGAACATGAGACCAATAGGCTACGTAACCGCAGAGGACTTCGTGGACGTAGACCCGCGAATGCTTGAAACAATACCCACTAGGTTCTTCCTGCGCAGCGAGGTACCGGTAGTGAGGGCCAGCCGCACAATCAGCGACCTATTGTCAGACCTCTCGCTTCTACACGAGCCGATAATAGCCGTTGTGAACGAGAAGGGAGAAGTAATAGGCACGATAAACTCGAGGCGGCTGCTCAGCCTTCTACTGAAGGCCGGCAGGCAGGAACACGAGTACAGGCGAACAGGGCTACAAGAGGAGACAGGCGAGGGAGGAACGATACACTAGCGCAGCGGGGCTCCGAAGCGCCGGCCCCCTCTCACAGCCCCTGCAGCAAGAGGGGCTCGAGCGGTGGGGGTGACATGGGGGTTCTTCGTCACCGCCCCGCCGCAGGCTCTAGGGGCGGTGAAGCCCGCCAAGTAGAGGGTAGGGATGCTAGCCCTGTGCCCGGTTTTAGCTTGACTGTGCCCCGAGGGGGTTGTGCGGCTCGGCGAAACTCTGACCAGTCATCGCCCGTGCGCGGGCTTGCCCGCTGCCGGGGGCTCCTACTTGCCGGGTAGTCCTCATTGCCGCCTAGCTGTTCTTGCAGGGAGCGGTGCTGGGGGTTACTGGGTTTACCGGGAGGGGCTGGCTACGCTTTCTCCTCTATCTTCTTCAGCTGCCTCATGTACATCTCGTAGAGTTCTTTGGTTGTGGTTGCATCCTCTGGGCTCTTGTCGGGCCTCCAGCGTATGAACCTTGGGAACCTTATTGATATGCCTGCGCCTGGCTTTACCCAGCCGTAGCAGCAGGTGTGTATCGGGCTGAGGGTCAGCTCTGCGCCAATTATCTCGGCCACGAGCGCCGGCTCGACCCAGACGTCTGGCTTCATCTGGCTGTCCACCCTTGGGTGCTTTGTCTGCCTTATGTATGGCTTCAGCATGTCGTTGAGCCTCTCTAGGTCCTCGTCGGTGAAGCCGCTGCCGACCTTGCAGACGCTCTTGAAGGTGTCTGTGTCGGGGTCGTAAGCCGCCATCAGCAGTGCGCCGTACTTGCCTGCGCGGCGGCCGCGGCCGTAGAACGCGCCTATGACGACGAGGTCGACCGTGTCGGTCATCTCTGACTTGTAGTCGCGCTTGTACTTTATCCATAGCCAGCCCCTTGCGCCTGCCTGGTAGATGCTCTTGTCGTGCATCGCCTTCGCCATCACGCCCTCTGCTCCATCCTCGATTGCCTGGAGGAAGAACTTCTCCAGCTCCTCTGGGCTGGAGGTTACTATTCCCTTGGCCAGCTGCCAACGGTCGCTCCGCTCAACTATGTTCTCGAGCATGTTGTGCCTCACTGGGAGCGGCTTGACTGTGAGGTCCTCGCCGTTCACGTAAACAGTGTCGAAGAGGAATACTGCTACGGGTATCTCCTCCATAGCTACGTGGACGTCGTGTTTCCTCCTACGCCTCATGAGGACCTGGAAGGGCCTTAGCTCGCCGGTGTCGGGGTCTATCGCTACTATTTCTCCCTCGACTATTGCTTCCTCGGCCTTTATGCCTTCGCGCGCCATCTGTACTACGTCGGGGTACATGTGGGTTATGTTCTCGAGGCGCCTTGAGAATATCCATATCTTCTCGCCCTTCTTGTGTATCTGGGCTCTCTCGCCGTCGTACTTGTATTCGACTAGGGCGCGTCCGCCTAGCTTCTTGAGTATCTCGGCTGGATCGTTGAGGCGCTCGGCTAGCATAGGCCTTATTGGTATCCCCACTTCAGGCTTAACGTTCTTCAACGCCTCTATGCCCTGTGTGGCGAGTATTTTTGCTATCATGCCTAGGTCTGCTCGGAGGTTGTAGGCTCTCTCAATTACGTTCCTCATAGCTGCACTGCCTGCATAGACGACGGCGAGTGCCTCCATTATCGTAGCGTCGCCCACGCCCAGTCGGAGTCTCCCCTCAACGAACCTCGCTATGTACTTGGCCTCCTTCGGGCTCGCCTCGGCAAGGAGGCCGGCCAGGAGCTTGAGCTTTATCTCCCTGCTGCCCTCGCCTTGCGCCATCGCTATCTTGGCCAGGGTTTCGTAGACCTTCTCCACGGTTAGCGTTGACTGGCTCTGCTGGCCCGGCTTCTTTATGAAAGCGAGGAGGCCGGGTGCCGCCGCACCCTTCTTCATCTTCTCTTGTTTTATCATCTCTATTGCCCTGCCTATGTCGCCCAGCTTCTTGGCGAGCATCTCCAGCTCGTGCTCGGGCACGTGGAGGGCTATCGAGGCCGCCTTTATGAGGAGCTTCTCGCCCACGCCCAGCTCGGGGAGCCCCTTCCAGTCCGGCCAGAGCTTGCCCTGGATGAAGTAGACTACTTTGTCCACGACGTCGGGCGGCGTCTTCTTGAACAGCTCGACTAGGTATAGGAGCATCTGGGTCCTCGACGTAACCCTTTCAATCTTCTCGAATGTCTCGGCTAGCACGGAGAAGGGCATAGGCACGACTCGACGCCCCGGAGAGAGTGCTTAGGTAGTTGCTTCTCTCTATGGATTTATCTAGCTCCGGGGTCTACGCCTACCCGCCGCCAGTCTCGTCTCGTAAACCGCCTCAACGGGCTCCGGGACGCGTAGGGGCTCCTCCTCGGGGTCGCGGCCCTCCAGCTTCTCCACGAGGCTGCGGTAGAGCCGCCACACCTCGTCCCTGCCTGCATCGCCGAGACTTACGCCGCAGTACCTCAGCCGCGCGCTTATCAGCTCCAAGCGCTCCCCGGCCGAGAGCACGACCGCCACCGCCTCTGCGGCACCGGCCCCGCAGCAGCTGGGCGCGTCCCTCAGCGGCAGGTAGCCCAGCCGCACACCGCCTATCCCCAGGCCCCACTCCACCGTGTCCGGCGCCTGGTCGAGGACTCGGTGCAAGTCAATGCTGATTACCAGGCAGCTGCCGTCGGGGATTAGGAGGACGCGGCGGAAGTTCTCGAACCAGTAGGCGCGGGCGGGCCCGGCCTCCTCCACCTCGGGTAGAACGGGTGCCGGTGGTACCCTTGCACGCCTCATCCGGGCCGCCCCGCGGAAAGGAGACTCATGGACGCGGCTGGTGCCGCACCGCGGGTCTTCAGCTCCTCGAACGGCGCTCGGCAACCCATGGTGTTATCAGTTCTAGGCGGCGGCCACAGAACGGGCAGCGGTAGTGGAGCCTCCTCGCATCTGCGGCGCAGAAGTAGGCGTCGTACTTCTCCCTGCAGTGGGGGCAAACGTATACGATGTCTAGCGTTGTGTCCAGCTTAGTAGCGCATATCCTGCACTTCACGGTTACCCAGCCACGATGGCCGGCCGCGTTGATTCCCTTCAGCCCCGCAGTGGACACGACACATCCCCAGGGGAGCGCCGCAGCCCAGGCAGCAACCCCTTATAACGTGATAGCGCCGCAGCCCCCGCGAATCAAGGCTAAGAGAATTAGGGAGCGTTGTCTCCCCTGCCTCTCCACGCGTGTCGGCGCCCCGGTGCTGTGAGCGCTCTTCGCCGACCCCTCGGGGAGCGGCCCTGGAGCCCTCCCCTCGAGGGGTGTGGGGAGTTGGCTGGGATTGCTTAGGGGCGCCGTGCCCTCAGGCTCCTAGGGGCTCTGCCGCAGTCTTGCTAGCCTCGCGCGCACCGCGCCAGCCTCTGGGTCAATGTCTATGATCGCGTAGTGTCCGCGGCCTAGGGGCCCGGGGTTGACGCTGAGGACTCCCTCCGGGGCCGCAACACCCCATGCCTCGTGTATATGGCCGGTCGCGAGTGCAAGGGGCTTGTAGCGCTGCAGGACGCCGCGGAGGCTCTTGCTGCCGACGTATTCGCCTCCCGCGACGCGGTCGAGGCCGCTGCGGTAAGGAGGGGTGTGGACGACGAGAACGAGCCGGGTGGAGCCGGGCTCTACCCCGGCCAGCGCCTCCTCTAGGATTCTTGCTAGCTCCTCGTCGCTGTACTCGAAAGGCGTGCCGAACGGCGTGTGTATAGAGCCCCCGGCGCCGGCGAACACAAGGCCCGCCAGCTCCACGTTTCTGCCATGAATGTTGTAGTGCTTGTCTATGGAGGCGAGGCGGGGGTCGTCACAGTTACCTGGCACCCACACGACGGGAGCACCCTGCGAGGCAAGCACATCCAGCACCTCTAGGGCCTCGTCAACTGAGCCGCACTCCGCGAGGTCGCCCGCCGCAACCGTAACGTCGCGCCGAACCTCCTCCAGCGCCTTGGCCTTCCTAACCGAGCCATGGATATCCGATACCACGAGGAGGCGAGGCACGCCTAGAACCACCTCCGGTTAGCAGTTGCTGCGCTGAGCGTATCCAAGGGACTGCTTTTTGACAAAGACTATGGGCTATGAGTATTAATAGCCTGGGCGATGGGCCGCGCATGGGCCCAACCCCCAGGGGCTCTCCCGGGGGAGGCCCCTGCATGGCCGCATGAGCCTTGGCCTCAGGGGCCTCTGGGGGCTCAACCTATAGCATGCATTGACGGTTCACAAGCCGATGCGCCCGTGCATGCTCCAGGGG
>JALUFI010000020.1:1275-1659 GCA_027043685.1 Pyrodictiaceae archaeon | reverse complement strand
TTCCTGCGGGCTGTGTTGGGAGTGCCCGTGATCTCAGGGGGTTGATTGCTGCGGCTGTGGAGGGGTATAGGAGGTTGTTGGAGAGGGTTAGGGTGGAGGGTGGGGAGGAGGAAGAGGGGGAGGAGACAGGGAGATGAGAGTGAGTTAGGGAATAGCGTGTCTTGCTTAGCCTTTCTTCATACCTGCTAGTAGGCGCTTGGGGCGTAGGTTTTTGCTCTTGCAGCGGCGGCACTTCTTTGCGCCGGGTGGGTTGAGGGCGCCGCATTTCCTGCATACGAGTTTGTTGAGTACGCGGTTGTAGACTATCTTCATTACTTCTGGGTCTCTTGGCCCGGCCATTGCCTGGTTCCCCCCTTGCCTTTGGGGGCTGGCGTGGCTGGCGGT
>JALUFI010000020.1:0-1265 GCA_027043685.1 Pyrodictiaceae archaeon | reverse complement strand
TTTATCTGCTTAGGTTATTGGCTCGGGTTCTAGTCCTTTTGCGCGTAGGAGTTTCTCTACGTGTTCTACTAGTTTTGCCATGGTTTTCTCCAGGGTTGCGGGTATTGAGGCTCCTGCTGCCTGCCTGTGTCCTCCGCCGCCTCCTCCGAGCATCTGGGCGACTGGCTCCATTATGTCGCGTCCTAGCTGGATGCCGAGCTTCTCTACTATTCCCTTCCTGGCGCGGCCTACTATCCTTGTCTCGCGGCCCCTCTCGGAGACGACTAGGACCATGTCTGCGCCGAGGTCTAGTATTCCGCGGGCTGCGCTGGACTCGTAGGCGCCTACGTGGGTGAATGCTATGAGGTAGTCGCCTGCCCTTATGACGTGCATTCGTTTCGCGGCTTTGAGCCTCGCTATTCGCTCGGGGAGCTCCATTGGCGGGGACTGTAGGGCTGCGAGTACCCGGTCGAGGCGCGCGCCCTGGTCGAGCATCTCGGCTGCTACTCGTAGGGTCTGGGCGTTTGAGAGTATGAAGTGCCTGGTGTCGTAGACTATGCCTGCTAGGAGTAGCTCGAGGCTCGCCCGGTCCAGTTTCTCTCCGAGCCCGTCCCTTGCGAGGAGGTAGACTAGCTCGCTGGTGGCCCTTGCCTCGGGGTCGTGGATGCTGAGGGCTGCCTTCTCGACTAGCTGGTTCGCTGCGTGGTGGTCTATGACTACTAGGATTACCTGGAGGGCGAACTGGGCTAGGTAGCCGAGCTGCTCCGGCGAGGCGGTGTCGACGACGACCGCCATGGCTGACTCCTCGGGGGCCTCGTCCTCGACGTCCCTGGGCTCCTTGCCGAGGATTTCGCGGACTAGGCGCTTGCTGGGCTGGCTCATGCCCTCGGGGAGGACGAGGCGGGCGTCGAAGCCCCTGCGGCGGAGGAGGTCCCTCACCACTATGGCGGAGGCGACTGCGTCTGGGTCGGCGTTGCGGTGCGCGGTCACCACTATCGGTGAGCCCGCCTCCTCGGCCAGCTCTAGTAGCCTAGCGGCCTTCTCCCGCATCTCGGCGGGATCGTAGCGCCTCCTCGAGCCACCTTGCCGCCTCGTCAATGGCCTCCGCCAGCACCTCGTCGTAGGAGAAGGGGGCTATCTGCCTACCCCGGGCCCTGGCGTCTACCCTCACGCGTAGCCCGCGGCCCTCGTCGCTGAGCTCTGCCTCTATGAGCACCTCTAGCTCCTCGAGGCGGCGGCCGAGGCGGCGGCGGAGCGCCCTGCGGAGGCGTTCCTCGAACCCTGTG
>JALUFI010000019.1 GCA_027043685.1 Pyrodictiaceae archaeon | reverse complement strand
AATCGGCTCCTTGGCGAAGGGCGTTGCGTCCACGAACCTGGCCTTGAGGGCGGCGTATTTGCCCGCGATGGTCTCGAATAGCTGGCCGAGGGTCATACGGGAGGGGAACGCGTGCGGGTTGATTATGAGGTCTGGTGTTATGCCGTCCTCCGTGAAGGGCATGTCGTACTGCGGGACTATCATGCCTATTACTCCCTTCTGGCCGTGGCGGGAGGCGAACTTGTCGCCTATCTCCGGTATCCTCTGGTCGCGGACACGGACCTTGACCAGCTTGAAGCCCTCTATGTTCTCGGTTATCAGGACAGTGTCGACTACGCCCTTCTCGCCGTGCCTCATGGTTACCGAGGTGTCGCGGCGCCTTACAGAGACTGTGCCGAACTCGCGGTACTCCTCCATGAAGCGCGGCGGGCTCGTCTTGCCTATCAATACCTCTCCGCCGCTGACTTCCACCTCGGGGCTTATGATGCCGTCAACGTCTAGCTTCTTGTACATCTCGGGGGGCTTGGAGCCCTCCACCCTGGCCTCGGGCTTCTCTATCTTATCCTGGAGCCCGCCCGCGTAGCGCCTCTCCTCGGTAGCGTAGAGGCGGAAGAACGTGCTCCTGGCCAGGCCGCGGTCGATCGAGGACTTGTTCATTATCAGTGCGTCCTCGATGTTGTAGCCTGTGAAGGACATCACCGCAACAACCATGTTCTGGCCGGCTGGGCGCTGGTTATAGCCAATGACCTCGAGGGCCCTCGTCTGCACCAGGGGCTTCTCGGGGTAGTGGAGGAGGTGGGCGCGGGTGTCTACGCGTATCTGGTAGTTGGCTGCATAGAGGCCGAGGGCCTGCTTGGCCATCGCCGCCTGGTAGGTGTTGCGTGGGGACTGGTTGTGCTCCGCGTATGGTATTGTGCTGGCAGCTACACCCATTATCGCGGCGGGCCATATCTCCATGTGGGTGTGCTCGGGGGTCACGTCCTCCGGGTTGAGGGCTATGTAGGTGTTCTCCTCCTCCTCGGCGTCAAGGAACTCGACTATCCCGTGGCGGAGGAGGTCGCTGAACCTCCACTCGCCCCTGCGCAGCTTCTCAGCATGCTCCGGGCTATAGACGAGCTTGCCGTTCTCGACTACGAAGACCGGGCGGAGGAGGCGGCCGGCGTCGGTGTTGATGTATACCTCGCTTACCCACTGCGTCTTATAGACGGAGACGTTTACGAACGGGGAGAGCTTGCCCTGGCGGCGGAGGCTGCGCAGCTCCCTGGCGAGGGCCTCGCCGTCGGGGTGGTAGCCTATTAGGCGGCCGTTGAGGAACACCTTGCTCCACTGCTGCAGCTCGGGCGGGTAGTACCCGGTCTTCCTGACCTCGTTGAACAGCTCGACCGCGTCGCGGACACCCATCTCGTAGAGGAGCTTCTCAACCTCCTCGTCGGGGACGCCGGGCGACACGTAGGCCATTAAGGCGAGGTTCTTGACTAGGCCACAGTTGGGGCCCTCAGGGGTCTCGAAGGGGCATATCCTGCCCCACTGTGTGCCGTGGACGTCACGTGCCTCGAAGTGGGGCTGGCTCCTGCTCAGCTGGGAGACGACGCGGCGGAGGTGGCTGAGCGTCGATATCCAGTTGGTGCGGTCAAGTATCTGGCTCACGCCAGTGCGCTGGCCCGGCCAGTTACCGGTCGCAAGGGCCT
>JALUFI010000018.1 GCA_027043685.1 Pyrodictiaceae archaeon | reverse complement strand
GGTCGCGGCGGTTAAGCACGTGCACCACGGCGTCGACTACCGGGTCAAGGACACGGGGCGGCTCCGCTCCGCGGGGGCGCGCCGCGTCGTCGCCGTCGGCCCCGGCGAGTACATGGTGGTGGAGGAGGGCCGGCTCGGGTTCTGGGACTCCGTGGCGCTGGCCGCTAGGGGCGTGGACGCCGTAGTTGTTGAGGGGTTCCGGGAGCACCTGGCCGAGGCGCTGAGCCGCGGAGGCTGCGGCGCCTACATAGGCTCCACGCTCCCCGAGGAGCTGAAGGGGTTGAAGGGGCTGCTCCACCTACGCCCCCTGGCCGGGCTCCGGGAGGCCGCGGAGAGACTCGCAGCCATGGTGCTCCAGGGTGGGTGCAGGGCATCGCTGCAACACACCACCTAGGCCGCCCGCGGGGATAGAGGAGCCCCCATTACCCCCGGGGGGTTCCCGGGGCCTCTTCCCGCCGGTGCAGCGGCCCTGGCGGGCCATCCCTGTAGCTGTGGAGGCGAGGCTGCGGCTGGTCTCCCGGTGTTCTGCCTGGAGAGGTGGCAGAGCGAGAGGGAGACCACTGCGAGGTACCTGCTGAGCGAGAGCGGCGTGTCTCCCCTCAGGCTTGGGGAGCTCGAGGAGCTTGTGGGCGGCCTCGGCCTCGGGGAGGTTGAGCTGGGGTATGGCTGGACGCGTGGCAGCCCCGGGCTCCGGGAGGGGATAGCGGGGCTCTACCGCGGCGCCGTGGAGCCGGAGGGCGTCGTGGCGACCGCTGGAAGCGCTGAGGCGAACCTCCTCGCCGTGCTCTCCCTCGTCAAGCCGGGCGACACGGTTGTCGTGGACATGCCTAACTATATGCAGGTGTGGGGACTGCTCCGGCTCCGCGGCGCGAGGATAGTCGAGGCCTGGAGGAGCCCCAGGGATGGCTGGAGGCTTCCCGTGGCGAGGCTGGTGCAGCTCATCGAGTCCATGAGGCCCCGGGCGGTCTTCGTCACGAACCCGAATAACCCGACGGGCAGCGTGGCCGGGGAGAAGGAGCTGGCTGAGATAGCCGCGGCGGCGGAGAGGACGGGGACGGTGCTCGTCTTCGACGAGGTGTACCGCGGCCTAGAGCACGGCGGGGCAAGGGCGCCCAGCATAGTCGAGGTCGCGGCCCCGGGCCGCGCTGTCTCGGTCTCCGGGCTCTCGAAGGCCTACGGGCTCCCTGGGCTCAGGCTGGGCTGGCTCGCGGCGGACAGGGGCACCGCGGAGAGGGCGTGGGCGGTGAAGGACTACACGAGTATAGCCGTATCCAGGCTCAGTGACCACATAGCCTCCAAGCTGCTCAACACGCCGGGCGCCGTGGAGGCGCTCCTGGAGAGGGCGAGGCGCATAGTATCCGGGAACCTCGCCGCGCTCCGGGAGGCCCTCGCGAGGCCCGAGAACCGGGGGCTCCTGGAGCCCTGGTGGCCCATGGCCGGCGCCTTCCTGCTGGCCCGGCTCCCCTGGGCCCGGAGGGCCGACACCGTCGCGGAGGAACTGTACCGCGTCGAGGGCGTCCTAGCCGTGCCCGGCGAGTGCTTCCTGCTCGAAGAAGCCTCGCTCCGGATAGGCCTCGGGCTCCCGCCCACCGTGTTCCGGGAGGCCCTTGCTGCGCTGCTCCGGGGGCTCCGCAGGATACGCGGCACGGCAGAGGGGGCCGGGGATGCCTCCTAGG
>JALUFI010000017.1 GCA_027043685.1 Pyrodictiaceae archaeon | reverse complement strand
AACCACCACCGTCCTCGCCACCGCGGGGCCACCCATGGCCCCACGAGGGGCCCAGGGCCCGCAAGGGATAGGCTAACCGGGCAGCCGGCCCCCGGGGATGCAGCCACGTGCGATTAAGAGGCCCCTGGGGGTGCTCCGTACTCTCTCCTTTTGGAGGGCTAGGCAGGGTTGGCTAGGATACCGCTGTGGCTGGAGATGAGTGGTAGGCGCGTCCTCGTCGTCGGGGGCGGCAGGGTCGGGACACGGAGGGCGTTGATGTTCCGGGAGGCTGGGGCCCTGGTCCGCGTCGTTGGGCTCAAGGTCTCCCGGGAGCTGGAGGAGAGGGCTCGCCGCGACCCGGGCCTCGAGGCCGTCGTGCTCAACGCCTCCGACGAGGAGGCGCTCCGGCCCCACGTGGAGTGGGCCGACGTAGTGGTTGTCGCGACCCCGAGCAGGGAGGCGAACGAGACCGTGTGGAGGCTCGCGAGGAGGCTGAGGCGCTGGGTGAACGACGCCACCGACGCCTCCCGTACGGAGATAGTTGTCCCGTACCGCGCCGAGCTTCTCGACGGAGCACTAGAGGTTGCTGTGACGACGCAGGGGAGGAGCGGGGTGGTGGCGCGCCACGCCCTGGAGAAGATAAGGAGCTGCATAGACGGGGACGAGGAGCTGCGGCGGCTCTACGACGCGATGTGGAGGGTCAAGCCGGTCCTCAAGGCCCTCATCCCGGACGGGAGGCTCCGGTTCCCCGTCTACTTCGAGGCCGAGGAGGCGGTGCTCAGGGCGATAAGGAGCGGGGGCGACCACCTAAGGGCGGCGGCGGAGGCCGTGGCGGCCGCCGTGGAGAGGATAACGGGGAGACGCGTCACAGCCGACGAGGTGCTCCGCCTAATGCTCTCAGCCGAGAAGCCCGTGGAGCCCCTCCGTGTCCAGGGTGAGCGGGGCCTTGGAGCTGCCGACGGTTGACCCCGTGGAGGCGTTCCTGGCTGCGCTGTGCCGCTACCTCCGGGACCGGGGCCACATGCTCTTCAGCATGGCCTCTGCCTCGGGCCAGGAGCGGGTGAGGGTCTCCCTCCTCGCCCTCTACCGGAGGCACGACGCGGAGGAGACCGGGTACCTCCGCTTCGAGCACGTGCTCGCAGCGCTCAACGAGTGCGGCGAGGAGTGCATGGAGCGGCTCCGCGGGGAGGCCGGTCTCGAGGGCTTCGAGGACGAGGGCGGCGAGGCGTACGCCGTGTTCCGCCTCGAGGCGCTGAGGAGGCTCGCGGAGAGGTGCCGCCGCGGCTAGCCAGTGGGGAGCAGGAGGGCCTCGAGCACCGGGTCACCGGCCGCCCTGGCGGCTAGCATGCTCCTCGCGAGCCTCAGCGCGGCCCCCGGCACCTGGGCGGCGCGGTGCGCGGCGAGCACCGGCTCCGGGAGCCACGGCCCGGGGATTGCCTCGTGGAGGCTCCACGCAGCCGCCTCCAGGCCCATGCCCCTCCATGTCTCCACCCTGAACCACCTCCCCGGGCCCGGGAGAAGCACGTACACAGTCTCCAGGCCACCGCGGCCCAGGTAGGCGTCGTAGACCCCGCCCCGGAGCCCCAGGGGGCCCAGGGCGTGGGCGTCCCTGGAGCCCCTTGCACGCAGCCCCGCCGCAAGCGATGCCGCCGCCTCCGCGTCGCCGACACGGGGAGCGCCGAGCGCCTCGCCGAGCAGCGCCCCGGTGA
>JALUFI010000016.1 GCA_027043685.1 Pyrodictiaceae archaeon | reverse complement strand
ACCCTTGGACGGTACCCCCTCCTCGCCTCCACGGTCTTTATCACCGCGTCGCCGACCACCCTTGCTATGTCGAGCAAGGTGTATTCGTGGCTCCCAACCCTGTTAGCCCTGACGGCGAAGCTCGCTGTGCGGGGGATGTAGTCCTCTACGCCGCTCTCCTCGACGAGGCTGTAGAGCTGGTCTAGGCAGTGTTTCTCGGGGCAGAGCCTCCCCGCTGCTAGGAGGAGCATGGCGCGGTGTATGCTCCTCATGTAGCCTAGGTCTTCTAGGGCGTCCTCGGGTGCCTCGACGAGTACCCTGCCGTGGCCCTCCCTTGTCTCGAGCACTTTGGCGCGTAGCCTTGCCTCGGCCTCCTCGGCTGCGATGTCCTCTATGCCCGGGTTGGTTGTGAGTATGAGCTTCACTGCCTGCCCGCCTCCCTCTCCTCCAGGGCCTTGGCGAGCTTCTTTGCAAGCTGGTAAAGGACTGAGGCCTCCCCTGCGGTGGGTGGGCAGCGCCAGAGGAGGTGGCGGAGCGCGGCCAGTACCTGGGGGAGCCTCTCCCGGTCCACGAGGCGCTCCGCGGCCCTGGCGAGGAGGCTGTATATCCTCTCGAGGCTCTCCGCGTTGGCCTCCTCTACCGGCTTGGCTGCCTTCTCGCCGCTCCTGGCGAGCCACAGCTCGTAGAGGATTATTGCCACCGCGTGGCTTAGGTTGAGGACGGGGTACTCGGGGTTAGCTGGAATGGTTACGAGTAGGTGGCACCTGGCTATCTCGTCCCGTGTCAGCCCCACGCTCTCCCTGCCGAACACTACTGCTATGCTCCGGTAGCGCGGGGCTATCTCCTCCGCCAGCCTCCTAGGCGTCACGGGGTGGCGCAGCACGTCCCCCCTCTGCCCGACCCTGGCGCTGGTGCACGCGGCCAGCTCCACGCCGCGGAGAGCCTCGTCGAGGCTCTCGACTACCTGGAACCGGTCAACCATGTAGGCGCCGTGGGCGGCGAAGCGGCGAACCTCGTCGCTCCAGGGGTCGACGCGGGGCTTGACGAGGTAGACCTCGTCCACGGCGAAGTTTGCTGCGAGCCTCGCTATGAAGCCGAGGTTTATCTCGCCCTCGGTGCCCACCAGTACTAGTCTCACTCTCCCCCGCCAGGGCTGCATGCCGCCGTCACCACGATGTCCTCGAAGAACCGGTGCAGCCTCTCCTCGGCAACCACCTGGAGCCCCCTCTCCAGGAGGGGGCGGAGCACCTCGCCACGGGGCCCGGTGAGGCTGGAGTATACAAGGACGACGCAGCTCCCCGGCCCCGCGCAGCCCGCGAGACTGGCAGCCGCCTCCCGGACCACGGGGAGCCCGCCGCTCCACGAGGCCTCGAGCAAGGGGTGGCTACTGGGCCCCTCCTCCGCGGGTGGAAGGTAGGGCGTGTTGTAGACGAGGAGCGCCCGCTCCAGGGGGCACCGGAGGCAGGACACGGTGTCGCACTGGGCCACCCCCGCGAGGGCCGCGGGCCCCAGGGCGGAGAGGTTGCCGTGGGCGCAGCCGGCGGCGCAGGGGTTGACGTCGGTGGCCACGATGACCGGGATCTTGCCGAGGCAGGCCGTGGCCAGGGCCCCGGTCCCGGTGCCCACGTCCACGCAGACCCGGAACCCACGGGAGGAGGCCAGCCTCTCCACCAGGCCCCAGGCGAGCCAGGTGTCCTCCGCGGGCTCGTAGAC
>JALUFI010000015.1 GCA_027043685.1 Pyrodictiaceae archaeon | reverse complement strand
AGCGGTCGCCGTGGAGAACGTTGAGGGGGGATGCGCGGAGGCCTCCAGGACGCTCCGCATCCAGGGCCCCGGGGCCCAGGGGCTGAGCTGGACACCCGTGCTAGACGCGGGCGAGTCCGGCACCACGGCCAGGCTCCTCGCCGGCGTCGCCGCCCTCCTGGACAAGCCTGTCACCGTGACCGGGAGGGGCAGGCTCCCCCGCCGCCCAGTCCTCCCCCTCCTCCAGGGCCTCGGCCGCCTCGGCGCCCGCTACATAGCGAGCAACGGCTGCTGCCCACCCTACACAGTGGCGGGGCCCACACGGGGCACCTACACCTGGGTCGACGCCCGGGAGAGCAGCCAGTACCTATCCGCCCTCCTAGTCCACGCCGCGGGCAGGGGAGGCCTAGTCGTGGAGGCCACGGGCCTAGAATCCAGGCCCTACGTGGAGATAACCACCAGGGTCCTCGAGGCCTACGGCCTGGCAGCCGAGGCGGCCAGGGACCGGCTCCTCTACCGGGTCAAGGGGGAGCCGAGGCCCACGCGGTACCGCGTCCCCGGGGACTGGAGCACAGCAGCCCAGCTACTCGCAGTAGCCGCGGCGGCCGGGGGCGAGGTGGAGCTGCTCGAGCTGGACCCCCTCGACCCCCACCCGGACAAGGCGGTGGTGGAAATCCTCCGCGGAGCCGGCGCCAGCTGCTGGTGGAGCAGCGGGGCCCTCCGCTGCGAGAGCCCCGGGCCCGGCGCCCTACGCGGCTTCGAGGCCTGCCTCCGCGACAGCCCCGACCTCGGCCCCGCCCTCGCAGCGGTAGCTATCACCGCCTGCGGCGCCACGAGGCTCTGCTGCGCCGACAGGCTCCGCCTCAAGGAGAGCGACCGCGTCGAGGCAATCCTCCGCCTAGCAGAGGCGGCGGGCGCGGAGGCGAGGCTCAACCAGGGAGGGGAGCAGGGCCTCTGCATAGAGATACGGGGCCTCTGCGGTCCCCCGAGGCCCGCAGCCTACCCCGGCGCAAGGGACCACCGCGTAGCGATGGCCGCCGCCGCCCTAGCCCTGGCAGCCCAGGGCCCCAGCACCGTCCTCGACGCGGACAGCGTCGCCAAATCCTACCCCGGGTTCTGGGAGGCACTGGCAAAGCTAGGGGCAAGGCTAACGCCGCTAGAGTAGGTCCGCAGGCCTCCCAGCCTCCGCGGCCAGCTCCTCGGCGAGCCTCCTGAGCCCCGGCGCCTCCTCGAGCAGCCTCTCCAGGCCGCTGCAGCCCCTTGGGGGCTCGTCGAGGAGCGGCACTGTGGCTACGCGGGGCGCCTCCCTCTCCGCGGCCCCGATGGCCTCCCTGGCCCAGGCCTGGAGCCAGCCTGGGAGGCACTGGTGCCGGGGCCCCGGGACGCGGTTAACGATGGCGGCCCAGGGCTCCAGGCCCTCGCGGCGCAGCCAGGAGGCGACGGCCTCGACGCTGAGGGGGCCGCTGAACGCGTCCCCGACCACCAGGTGGCGGCTCCCGGGGCCCTTCAGCACAGAGAGCACCCTCTCCGCGAGCCTCCTCCACGACTCGATGACGTGGTCCACGCCGCCGCCGAGCCTCGCGTATATCCTGGGGGCTAGGCGGAGGTGCCGGTACAGCTTCTCCTCGAGCTCCATCATCAAGAGGCCGCCGCCCGCGCCAGCCGTGTCCCAGACAACGGCGTCGAAGCCCCCAGCGGCCTCAGCGACCATGGCGG
>JALUFI010000014.1 GCA_027043685.1 Pyrodictiaceae archaeon | reverse complement strand
GTACAGTGGAGAACACGTCTCCAGCCCCGACCGAAGGGCGCTCCGGCTCGCCTCCCCTAAGGATACAGGCCCCCGCCTCCTCCCCAGTTGCATAGACAGCTCCAAGGGCACCCATAGTCGCGACCCTCGGCCAGCCGCCGAGAACAGTATCCATCAACTCGAGGCCCCGCAGTGAGTACCCTAGGTCCTCGAAGCTCGCCCTATACACGACCCTCTCGGGGGGAGCATGGGCGAGGATATTCAGGAGCCTAGCATCAGTGCCGAGGACGCCTCCGTCTAGAGGCACCCTAACAAAACCCTGTACATCAACCACGAGCACTGCGTGGAGCCGGGCAGCGGCGGCCACTAGGCTCGGCGCCGTCTCCCAGTAGACCGGGGAGACCAGGCCAGCGCCACACACTGGCCAGAGGGGGCGGCAGGGCCCCGGTGCACGTAGAAGCCTGCTAACACGCCTACCCCGGTGCTCCTCGTGGGCGAAGACGGCGGAGGGCTCCGCGACGCAGCCCCTCTCCACCCGGAAGCCGCCGAGGAGGCTGGCAGCCCTCTCCGCGTAGAACCTCGGCCCCCCGGGCCTCTCAGCCCCGTTAACCAAATCAATGGTGTCCGCGGAGTAGACGGCGACGCAGGGCTCCAAGGCAGCGCTACTCCTCCTCGCGGCTCTCCTCCTCGTACTGCACCCTGGCCCGGTACCTCTCAGCCTTCTTGGCGTGCGCGTAAATGTGGTAGAACAAGTCCTTGGCCGTGAGGAGGTAGGTCGCGTTGTCGCCGAGGCCGCAGACGGGGCACGCGTAGAGCCCGGTGACCTTATCCCTCTTGACCCTCAGCCTCATCCCCGCGTACTCGACGACCTCGTCAACCCACTGGGGCTCCCACTGAAGCGACAAGGCCAGGCAGCCCCCTGGAGTGCCGTGGCTCCGCCTAGCCCTCTATCCTCGCCCGGTACTCCCGGTAAATCTCCTCGAGCGTTGCCACCCAGCGCGGCAGCTCCTTGGGGGTCTCCGGGTAGCTGAGGTAGTGGCTCTTCACCCTCCTCATGTAATCGGCCACCGTCTTCAGCTTAGCGAGCAGGGAGGGTCTCCGGAGGCCGCGGAGGACTATAGACGCCTTCTCCAGCGCCGAGAGCTTTATGTCACCCTCGGTGCTCGTGTAGTACACATCCTGTTCCGGTATGAGGCGCTTCTCCATCCCGAACCTTATGTCGTCGTTGCTCAGCCTCTGGAGAAATATACGGAACACATCCAGCGCCGCCTGCCTCGCCCCTATGGCGTCCATGTAGTTCTTGTTGAGGCTCCACATGGTCTCCTCGTCGACCCTGCCACGGTTATAGGCCTCCTCGAATGCCTTCGCGGCGAAGTACGCTGCGCGGAACGCGTAGCCCATCCCGCCGCCGTGGAGCGGGTTGACGGTGTAGCCAGCGTCACCTATCACGACGACGCCCGGCCCAACCATTGTGTTGGAGGGCCTCCTGGTGGGCAGCGGGGCGCCGGCGGCGGTCCTCACGCGGAACCGGTGGCGGAAGAGGGGGTGCCTCTCAACGAGCCTACGGTAGAGGAGCTGCGGGTTCGGGTAGCCCTTCCCGTTCTGCACGCCCAGGCCAGCGTTAACCGCGGTCTCCGACTCGGGGAAGAACCACCAGTAGCCGCCGGGCGCCGCCTCCTGGTCTAGGTATATCCTTATCACGCTGGGCTCCTCGACACGGTAGTCCTCGTACTCTATTATCTCGCGGTACGCGACCTCGTAGTCCGTCGGCTCTATGTCCTCTGAGACCATCCACTCCCGCGGCAGCTTCTTCCGGATAACCCTCGTGAACCCCGTCGCCTCAACGACGAGGCTGGCCCTCAGCTCCTCCACGCGGCTCCCGCGCCGGACACGGATACCCACAACCCTCCCGTCCTCTATGATGGGGCCCAGGACGAAGCTGTGGAGCATAGCCTCAGCGCCATGGTCTATCGCGTCGCGGAGGAGCCACTCGCCGAAAGCCCTACGGTCAATAATGTAGCCCTCGCCGGTGACACGGTACCGCGTGGTCTCGCCAGGCGAGTAGATATCGATAGCCGTCACACGGTTCTTGACAACCTTGCCGGGCAGCTCGGGGAGACCAGCCTCGCGGGGATGATGAGCGCCGATAGCGTCGCCACATGGCTTGCCCCAGAGGTCGCTCCAGGACCTCATATCAACGCCGGCTACCCGGAACCCCATGCGTGCCAGGTGCCAGAGGGCAACAGTGCCGGCGGGCCCGAGGCCCGCGACAACCACGTCGTACTTACTCTGCTCCGCCAAGGGGCTCCCTCCAATATCCCCACTAGCAGCGCTCCCCTGGGGGCGTAAATAACAGCCTTAGGCCGGGTGCAGCTGCGCAGCTAGCGCGCGGAATTAATCCAACTAGATATTAGCCCGTGGTAATACAACGCTAGGGTTATCTGGAAGCGCGTATGCGAGGAGGTGCACGCATCATGTCCATGTTCTGGAGGAGAAGACTAAGCGACATATTCGACGAGATAGACGAGCTAATGAGAGAAATGGAGAGAATGATGACCAGAATGCTAGAGGAGTACGAACTACCGCGCCCAGGCATCGCGGAAATCAAGGGCCCAATAGTCTATGGCTTCAGGATAACCATAGGCCCCGACGGTAAGCCGATAATAGAGGAGTTCGGCAACGTGAAGAGGATTGGTAGGCGCGCAGTAATAGAGGAGGCCATAGAGCCACTGGTGGACGTAATTGATGAGAAGGACCGCGTAGTCGTCGTAGCGGAGCTGCCCGGCATCGACAAGGACAAGATAGACATAAGGATAAAGGACGGGAAGCTAATCATACGCGCAAGGGACAAGGACCGCAAGTACTACAAGGAGATAGAGCTCCCGCCCGGCATAAAGCCCGAGACAGCGAAGGCCAAGTACAGGAACGGCGTACTAGAGGTAACCATAGAGAAGGAGAAGAAGGAAGAGGAGAAGGAGGAGGAAGAGGGCGGCATAAAGGTCAAGGTCGAGTAACCTCGTCAGTTCTTTTGCTCCTCCTCCCCAAAGCCGGGTGCAACCACGTACCCCAGCTCCTCGAGCTCCTTCCTGGTTACAGGGGCGCGCTGTGCCTTCGGGGAGGCAACCTCGCTCACGCCCTCCGGGTCCACAATTACCAGGGTGAACTTCATCCTGCCCTCCTTAGCGGCTTTGATTTTCTCCTCCATCTCCTTGCAGGCCTTCTTGTCCGCCGAGGGGTCCGCGCAGGCAGCGTGGAGGGCCTCAAGGAACCTATCAAGCACGCCCTCAACCGTTGTTATGAAGCCCTCCGAGGCGGGTCCGGGGACCATCCTGAGCCCCAGCTCGGGTATCAGTATCGAGGCTGATGCCGAGCGCACAACAAGGGCGTTAAGGTCCTCGGGTTCCTCGACCCGGTAGATTATCTTGCCGGGCTTCTTCGCCTCGAATAGCCTAACATCACTGAACTTGTAGCCACAGCTAGAGCACTTCCCCGAAGACAGTATAACCTTGCCTACATGAGGCACCTCGTAGAGATACTCCTCTATCCTTAGCGTCGGCTTGCCGCACACGGGGCAGGTCAATACCTCCTCCCTTATCTTCTTTGGCCCCCTCTCCTGCTCCAAGGTAGCGCCGTCCCTCCATACCCCGGCAACTAGAGCCAGCCGCTACATGGGTTGCAAAACATGGAAACGCTACGTGGAGTCTTTTTACAACTATCCCTCGCCAGGAGGCAGAGTAGCCGTATTATTGATGCACGGCTCTCTAGCCAGCTAGCCCGCCAGCCAGGGCCACAGACCCCGATACCGCCCGCGGCGCAGCCATCACTGCCCCTCATGGCCCGCGGCCTGCTTCCCCGGGGGTGTGTTGAGGCAATGAGCGGTGATAGAGACATTGATATCATAGTGTCGTCGCCGAAGAAGGTTGTGAGCGTCAAGCTCGACGTCGAGATAATTGATGAAATAGACCGTGTGTGGAGGAGCCTGGGCTACTCTAATAGGAGTGAATTCCTCCGCGAGGCTATTCTCTTCTACCTGCAGTTCGTCAAGAGGAGGGGAGCAGCGGTTTCTTCCGCTATACAGGGCAGGGGGCCTGAGACCATTGAGGCTCTCGCCGAGGTTGTTGAGGACTATGAGGGCGACAGCATAGATGACTTAGTTAAAGATGTCAGTAGCCTAGCTGACGCCGTGATGCGTGAAAAGCGGAGGCGCGTAGACAGTGCCTAGCGTGATCCGTTGGTCTCTGCCGGTTCCTAGCTTTCGCTTGCTTTCTTCTCCTCCCTGATCTTCTTTATCTCTGTGAGGAGACGCTCGAGGTGCTCCCTGAATGCCTGGGCGCATTGCTCAAAGTCCTTTATCATCCTCTCTATTATCTCTTCAGGGTTATCCACGTAGTACTTGTAGCGCGGCCTTCCGACCCTGGAGCGTTTCTCCCTGACACGCTTGACGAAGCCAAGCTCCACTAGCTTGCCTAGGCCTCGGTTTATTGTTGCCTTGCTTAGCTTTAGCTTCTCTTTTAGATCGTCAACGGTGTATTCGCCGCCCTTGAGTAGCTCGAAGAGTATCATTGCATCGGTCTCGCTGAGGTCGTAGCAGAACTTGAGACCCTCTATGAGGGCTGCGTCGCGGCCCGTTGGCAGGCGTAGTCTCTTCTCGACGAGTTCGGCCGCGGACACGTCCTCGGGCATGGCTGCCATCCTCGCTCATGCCCGCAGCTGTCCATGGGGGAGAATATGTATTGTATGATGTTTTTATATCTTTGTGTTTATTTAGTGCCTTGCAAGAAGAAGGGGTGATATATAAGACTCTACGAACGCCGCTATGAGCAGCAAGTATAGCGCAATGCCAATGACGCGGATGAGTGTCTCGCCGGCCTCTCTAAGGCTAATCCTCCTAGTGAACAAGTCTATCGATAGTGTTGAGGCCTTTGCAACAACGTAGATGTATGCGGTTACCTCGAATACCCCGTGGGGCAGTAGCGCGAGAATCATGGAGCCGACTGGGTAGACCGCGGAATAGTGGCCAAGGTACGTGCCCGTGACATAGCCATTGATTGCGAGCAAGGCGTAGGCGGGCAGGAGGAGGAGGGCCCCAGCTGCCAGCTCTCCCGCAACCATAGCGTTGTTCGCAAATATCATTATAGCCCTGCTCAGCGGGTCCAGCGTGGCTATCGCGTAGAGGCTGCTTGTCTCCCTCAACACCTCTGCCGAGGGATAGGCGTAGCCAAGGTAGGCCGAGACCAGTAGCACCGCCAGCCCCACTAGCCCCAGCACGGTTGTGAGCATCCGGGCCATCCGGTGAACCCTCCCAGGCGCCTCATGCATCCAGCAGGCGCCGCCTAAATGAGCCCCCGGTGGAGACAAGAATAGAGCGGCTAGGCAGCGTCACATAAGCGTCCCTCGCGGGGCGTGTGAGGAGCGATTCCGGCCCCGAGCCCCATGGGGTGCGTTCCCCTCGGGGCTGTGGCGAGCCGTGTGAGGCCCGACGCCCCGCTATCCAAAGAGAATGTGCTAGGCCTCCTTGGCTGTGATGAGGCCCCTACCGTGCATCCATGCGAGCCCCTCTAGGGCGGGTCCCTGGGGCGTTGAGCGGGTGGTCCTTCGCTGAGCAAGCATGAATAGCTGCCCTCATCCCCCCTCGGTGCCTGCCGCCGCCTCCCAGGGAGGGGGCTGCTACTGGCGCCTGCGGAGGGTGTCCCGGGCCTTGGCTGCGAGGCTGGTCTTCGCGGATGGGCATGCTCATAGTAATCCGGTTGAGGGGCTCGGCGCGGCTAGGATAGCTGCTAGGTTCCGCGAGGCCGGTGGCTGGTTCATGGCTCTTGTCGTGCTTCCTCCCTGGCACTACGGGGTGGAGCCGCGCAGCGTCGAGGACTACGCGAGGGTGTTTGAGCGCCACATAGCCGAGTGCGAGGCTGCCCGCCGGGAGGGGCTCCGGGTTTCCTGCTTCGCGGGGTTCCATCCAGCCGAGGTGGATAAGCTGGTCTCAAGCGGCATGAAGCCCGAGGAGGTGCTCCGCCTCGGCCTTGATGTTGTGAGGCTTGCTGCTCGCCTCTGCCGGGAGGGGAGGCTCCAGGGCATAGGCGAGGTCGGCCGCCAGCACTACAAGACGACCCCGGAGAGGCTCGCAATAGCGTCGACAATAATGACGGAGGCGTTGTTAGCCGCTAGGGACTACGGGTGCCTCATCCACCTCCACCTAGAGAACGCCGGCAACGCGACCGTTGACACCGTGGACTACCTGGCGCGGGTGCTCAACCTCCCCCGGGGCCTCGTCCTCTTCCACCATTCAACCGTCCGCGTCGCCTGGAGGGCCGTCGAGAAGGGCTTCGCAGCCACAGTGCCCGGCAAGAAGGAGCAGCTACGGGCAGCATTCGAGCGCATAGGCCCTGTCTTCATACCGGAGTCCGACTACATAGACGACCCCCGTCGCCCATGTGTCTCGAGCTGCCCCTGGGAGATTATTGAGAGACAGAAACAACTCATAGAGGAGGGAAGCGTATCCGAGGAGGATGTGG
>JALUFI010000013.1 GCA_027043685.1 Pyrodictiaceae archaeon | reverse complement strand
GCCGCCGCTGCTCCGGGCCGAGGCGCTTCGCCGGGGACGGGTGGTGGTCGACAGGTCTCCGGGGCTCCGTGGGGTGCTGCTGCTCCGCGCCCTGGACGAGGCCCGGGGCCTGGCTAGGACGCGGAGGCTGCGGGGGAGTCGCGGAGGCTAGCCCCTGGGGACGCCGGGGCCCATGCGTGCCCGGCCCGGTGTATCACCCTTGCCCTCTCCATGCGTGTCCGTGGCCTCCCCTGGCGCCGGGGATGGGGCTCGGTGGGGGCCTCTGCGGCGGCCGGGCTGTGGCTCGAAGCGTCCTCGCTGGCCGTGGCCTTGGCTGGGTGGCGTCGTGGCGGCTTGGTGAAGTTAACTGCCACTTAACTCCCCGGCTGGTAGAGTTAACCACTCCTGCCCGGCGCGATGGCCTGGCCCCGCGGCCCGCGTGGCGATTGCCTGGCCCCGGGCGGGTAGCTCTCCTGGCCTGTGGCCCCCCGTTCCCCCCGGGCCGGCTCCTGGGCGGTGTCTTCTCACGGGCCCTGCGGGTGGTGGGCTTGTTACGGGTTTTTCTGCATACTTAATTTCTATCGTATCGGAGCAATTTTTATAGCCTGGTTGTTAACGCGTGTTCAAGTCTGGCTGCTACATGGTATGTAGCAGGAGGTGCGGCAAGGGATGAGTCTACGGGAGCGGGTAAGAGGCATGAGCGTGGCGTGGTTCTCCTTCAACCTCGCTACCAGCGCTGTGGCGCTGGCCAGCTACGCGCTAGGCCACGCGGCTCACGTGGCAGCGCTGAACACGCTGGCCCACTACCTGGCCTACATGAACACGGCAGTGTACCTGGTAATAGCGACAGCGTTCCTAGCAAAGCTAGCCATGGTGAGAGGCGAGTTCCTGCGCCAGCTGACCCACCCGGTGAGGGGCCCGTTCATAACCGCTATAAGCATTGCAACTATGCTGCTTGCGCTTGACTGGGGCGTCGTGCTTCATAACCCTGGCGTGGCTGCCGTGTTCTTCTGGACCGGCGTGGCGCTACACACAGTGTTCTTTATAATAATCATCTACGGGTTCATAATGCACGAGAAGATAGAGATACACGCCATGCACCCTGGCTGGTACATGCCGGCGGTCGGCAATGTCCTGGTGCCCTACATAGGCGGCATGCTGGCAGCAAGCGGCGTCTGGGCCCCCAGGAGCCTGCTGGGCATCTACCTGGGCACCGGCGTAATCTTCTGGCTGGCGCTGTTCACCATCTGGCTGTACAGGAGCATCTTCCACCACCCGCCGCCGGCGAGGCTGCTGGCAGCCACCTGGATCAACCTCGCCCCGCCCGCGGTGGCACCGATGGCGTATGAGTCTCTGCTAGGCCTGGGACCCAGGGCGTACCACGAAGCGGTGAGGGCGCTGACGGGGCAGGGGCAGGCAGTGACCGCCAGGTACCTGAGCTCGTTCTTCGACATGTTCTACTACACGTTCTGGGGCGCCGCCGGCCTGCTGCTAGCGGTGATACTGCTACTCACAGCCGTCTACGTGAAGAGGCGCCAGATCGAGTTCGCTGAAAGCTGGTGGGCCTTCGTCTTCCCCGTCGCCGCCTACAGCATCTCAACGATACACCTCTACCTCCACCACCCCGACGAGACATGGCTGCTCTACTACGCCGCCGCCCTCTACGGCCTAACCTGGCTATTCTACACGGTGACGACGACGTTCAGCATCTACTACGGCTACATGGAGTGGTTCGGAGGCAAGAGACCCGAGGAGATGCCGCCGCCCGCTAAGCCGCTGCCAGAGGAGGTCGTCCACGAGGAAGCCGTGGCATCCGAGGCGCAAGGTTAGCTAACGAGAAGCGCCCTCACTAGAGAGGAGGAGTCCAGCACTACACAGGAGCCACATCCCTCGTTTTTCCGTCACCCGCCTCAGGTGTGTAGGAGGGACACGGTCTCCTTCTACATTCCACGGGTCTCCCCAGGGGGCTGGCCAGCTGGGCCCCGGCTCTGGAGGAGAGGAGCCTAGTCGGGTGGGCACTTCACTGGCCGGTCTGCTGGGCGGTCGCGCTTGGGTCTCCTGGTGAGGCGTTTCTCTAGCTCGCGGCGGAACTGGTCTAGTAGGATGTCTAGCTGCTCGGGGTTGCCGTTGACCACTACCTGGTGGGCGTGGACTATGAGTGGCCGGTAGAGCTTCTTGAGGAGGCTCGCCGTGTACTCCTCGACTATCTCGGCTACCTTCTCCTCTGCGCCGTTGAGGCCTAGGCCGCGGAGCCTGGAGGCCAGCTCCTCTAGCTCCTCCCTGGCGACTAGCCTCGCGTACTCCATCATGGTGGCTATTGCCTCGTCTGCTGCGCGGCGCCTCCAGGCCTTGAGGAAGAGCTGGAGCTGCTGCTCTATTATCCTCTCGGCCTTGGGGACTTCGCGCTTCCTCCTCTCAAGGGTCTCCTTGACGACTCTCTCCAGGCCCTGGAGCCCTATGTAGCCGAGGTGGCTTGGCACCGGGGTCTCGACCGCGGGCGGGTTGGAGATGTCCACTACCAGGGCCCCGGCTGGGAGGAGGCCCAGCAGCTCCCTGGTTAGGAGGGGCTTCTCGACGGTGACTGCGACGAATACCACGTCTGCGTGGGGGAGGAGCTGGGGCAGCGCGTCGAGGGGCGCGGCCTCGCCCCTCACCTCCTCGGCTAGCTTCACCGCCTTCTCGAGGGTGCGGTTGGCTATGATTATCCTCGCCTTGGGGCCGTGTTGGCGGACGAGGCTGGCTACTATGCTCCCCGCCTCGCCTGCGCCTATGACGAGGACTGTGCGGTGGTCGTAGCCTCCGAGTATCTTCTCCGCGGCGTGCACCGCCGCGCCTGGGGCCCCGACGTTGCCGTAGGATATCATCGTCTTGCCGCGGACGAGCTTCCCCGTCTTGATTGCGTAGTGGAATAGGAGGCTCATGTACTTACCCGCGTAGCCCCTCTCCCTGGCGGCGTCGTAGGCCCTGGAGACCTGGCCGAGTATTTCGTTCTCCCCGAGTATCGCGGACTCGAGGCCCGAGGCGACGCGGAAGAGGTGGCGGGCTGCCTCCTCGCCGCGGAGGACAAGGGCGTAGCGGGAGGCGTCGCCGAGGAACTCCTCTGCCTTGACCAGGAACCTGGGGTCACTGGTGAGCGCGTAGACTTCGAACCTGTTACACGTCGCGAGCACAACGATTTCATCGGCGTAGGGGGAGAGGGCCTCGTAGGCATCATCCACCCGGTTCTCGAAGGCGCCGACCACGTCCATGGGGGCGTGCTTGTGGTTAACCGTGACCAGGACTAGGTCGTCCAGGCTCCGGAACCCCGCCGCGCGCTGAGCCGCCGCGACCGCCGCTCCACGCCTCCCCGCCTGGGTCGCCAAAGTTCCCACCACACGTGCCTCCACTAATTGCCGCCCCGGACACCGGTCCCTCCGTGACGGGGCTACGCGTGAACGCTGCCTCGTCTCCCCGGGGGTGCCCCTGGTACGTTTGGATACACTCCCCTACCGCGTCGCGGGGGATTTGCCTCCCGGCGCCTGTGTCCCCAGGGGCTCGGGCTCCCCGGGGAGCAGATGCGCGGTGATTGTTCATGATGATTAGGGTATATGGGTGTGTTTAAATAAGTTAATCCGGATAGTGGTGGCTTGGGGGCAGGATCTATCGGGGCTCTCTGGTTGCCCGCGTTACCCGTTGGCTGGGCCTCGGCGCCACCTCTGTGCCGTGCTGCGCGCCGTGGACCCCTCTTTGGAGCGGAAGCCCTTGTATGGTAGCGGCTGTGGCCCGGTAGCCCGGAGGCATGGTTGCTGTGGCTAGGCCGGTGCTCGTGTTCTGTGTCTGGGGCGCTGCGGGGCAGCGGTGCTTCATCCAGCGCCTCGTGGCCGCGGCTGCCGAGCAGTGCGGCGCCGAGGGCGGCTCCACGTGTAGGATTGCTGGCCAGGAGGTGGAGAGGCCTCCGATAGCTGCTAGGCTTCTCTACGTGAACCAGGCCTCCCCGACCCTCATTGAGGTTTGGCTCCGCGTGAGCGGCGAGCGGGGCTTCCTCGACGCGTTCGAGACCGTGTTGAAGAGGGAGAAGGGTGTATCGTACCAGGTTGTCTCCCGTACGCGTCACAGCATGGTCGTCCGGGTGCTGGTGCCCCGGCTGGAGAGGTGCCTCAGCTGCGAGTGGTGCCCGTTGACCTCGGCGCCCCTGGGGAGCATGGTGAAAAGCATAATCTTCACCCCGGAGTTCATGATGCTCGAGGTTCTCGCCGCTAAGCCGCAGGCACTGCGGGAGCTGGAGCAGCGGGGCTGCCGGGTGGTCTACACCTCTGAGGCAGAGGAGGCCGAGTATGCTCTCACGGAGAGGCAGGAGGAGGCGCTTGTGACGGCGTTCCTGGAGGGCTACTACAGCTACCCGCGGCGCGTCGCCGCGAAGGAGCTTGCAGCGGAGCTGGGGGTGAGCGGGAGCGCGTTGGCGGAGCTTCTGAGGAAGGCGGAGCACCGCATCATAGCGAAGTACGTGCTGGAGGAGCTGCCCCACTTGCTGGTTCAGGCGTTGATGAGGGGGAGGAGGCTCCTCGTCGAGGAGCAGGCGAGGAGCGGGGAGGGCGGCTAGCCACGCCTAGGCGCGGGTGCACCCGTGGGTGGATGCACCGGTCTACCTCCGGGCGCCGGTGATCCTCTGGAGGGCCTCCTGGAGGGGCCTGGGGTCGCCCCTCTCCAGCGCCGTGACCGCCTTCTCTGTCTCGAGGGGCGAGCCCAGTATGCCTATGAGTATGCTTGTGAGGAGGTACCTGGCCTTCTTCCGGTCGCCCCTTGTGTAGCGGAGCACGACCCGGTAGGCCTCGAGGGGGTTCTCGACTAGGAGGTGGGGGAAGTCCTTCCCGGCCTGGGAGAGGGAGAGCGTGTTGAGCACGGCGAGGAGGCCGGCCGCGCTGCTACGGAGCCGGTGGAGCAGCATCGTGGCGGGGTCGGTCATCACCCCTCAACCCTTCGCCTAGGAGGCTGGGGCGCTGGGGCCCGGGATGGGTTCTAGCCCACGCAGCCCCTTGCGTAGAGGAAGCGAGTGTTTATATGTATCCGTACCTGGGTTCTCCCGAAGAGCCCCGCGAAGTCCACTAGGTAGCTCTGCCCGGGGCCGTCGTCCACCGTGTACTGCGGCTCCCCGATGTAGGCTTCTATGTCTGCTAGGGTTGAGGCTAGGCGCTGGTATAGCTGGTCCCGGGTGACTGCGCTTATCGTGTATATTGAGGTTACTCTGCGCTTTTTGTTGCGGAGCATAGTGTTGTAGAGTATCTCTAGGTACTCGTTGCGGTCAGTGAACTGCTCTATGACGTCCAGGCCCTCGAATACGAATATGTCTGGGTTGACCGCGTCCAATAGGTGCCTCATGTTGTCGTTTATCTCTAGGACCGTGAAGGCGGTGGGGTTGTAGGAGACCACGTGGAGCCTCCGGGCAAGCTCCTCGGCTCTCTCGGGGCTACCGGTCACCGTGCCTAGGAGGCACTTCACCAGCCCGGTTAGCGCCACCGGGCTGGAGCGCACGCTCACCACGAGTATCCGGGGCTCGTAGCGCTTGAGGAGCGCCGCCGCCAGCACGGCTACCGCGTACTTGCTGTCGAGGGTGGGGTAGTGGCCTATGACCACCTGGGCGCCCCTGGGGACGCTGAATATGTGGCTCCTCTCCGCCTCGTCGGCTAGGCCCGCGGCTCGGCAGCGGAAGAGCCAGGTGCCGGTGCTGCTCCTCTCCAGGCCCCGGAAGGCCTCTGCTAGGTTGAAGCGCTGGCTCAGGTCGAGCGGGGGGACCTCCTCGGGGGCCTCGGGGAGGCTGACCTCGACCACGGTGCCGGGCCTTATGTAGAAGGGGACCTCTGCCTGCCTTATCGGGGCCCAGCGGGCCTTCCTTAGCTCGAGTATGCGGCGGACCTTGCCGTGGACTATCTCGAATCGGAGAATCATTACCGCGTCCACTATGAACTCCTCTATGCCGTAGCCGACCATTTTCGCGCCGTAGGGGTGCTCGGCGATGAGTATCGTAGTGGCCCCCATCTGCTTGACTCCGTTTACGAAGAAGTTCTGGACCAGCTCCCTTATCTTGGCCTTATCCCTCACTATCTGGAGCATCGCTGTCACGCTATCCACCACCAGGCGCTTAGCCCCCGTCTCCGCTATGAGCTTCAGTATGTCCTCCAGCTGCTTTATCAAGGCGTCCTCGTCTACTATGGTTACTGCTTCTACGTAGTGGAATAGGCCTCTCTCCTCTAGAGGCTCGAAGTCCATTCCGAGCATCCGCATGTGGTCTAGGAAGTCCTTCTTGGGCTCCACGAAGTTGACGTAGACGCCTGGCTCACCGGCCTGGACCGCGCCCTCGTAGATGAACTTGGCGGCGAACGTGGATTTCCCGGTGCCGGGGTTGCCTGCTAGGAGGACGAGGGCGCCGCGGGGGTAGCCGCCGTTGAGGAGCCGGTCTAGGCCGTCGATGCCCGTGGAGACTATATGTAGGCCTCTTGGCTGCATCTCTGCACGCCCCTGCTCCGGGTGGAGAGGGTGTGGGGTTGGTGGGTGTTACGCCTAGTGGAGCACCGGGGCCG
>JALUFI010000012.1 GCA_027043685.1 Pyrodictiaceae archaeon | reverse complement strand
CTCCACTGCCCTGCCGCTCAACCTGTACAACGCCTGGGCACCCCTGCCAGCTGATGCTTAAAACCCGGAGCCGATGGGCGGCTATAGCCTCTGCGTGGGGGATGGGGCATAGCCGAGTTCACCGTGCTGCGTTGGAGGGGCCTGCCGAGGATAAGGGTGCGGAACACTCTTGGGAACCGGCTCGAGGACTTTGAGCCCCTCCTGCCCGGCGTCGTGAGGATGTACGTCTGCGGCCCAACGGTATACGACTACATGCACATAGGGCATGCGAGGACCTACGTAGCGTTCGATGCTATAAAGAGGTACCTTGTGCTCCGAGGCTACAACGTCATCCACGTACAGAACATAACCGACATTGATGACAAGATAATCAACCGGGCGAGGGAGGAGGGAGTCGACTGGAGGGAGATAGTTGACAGGTACTCCAGGGACTACTTCGAGATGCTGCGGAGCCTCGGCATAAGGGTCCACATCCACCCAAGGGTGACCGAGCACATAGCGGAGATAATAGAGTTCATAAAGGGGCTCATAGAGAAGGGCCATGCCTATGTCGCGCCGAGCGGCAGCGTCTACTTCGACGTAACCACGTACCCGCACTACGGGGAGCTGAGCGGCCGCTTCCACCCCGAGCAGTGGAGGCAGGAGGAGGACGTCCTCCGGGAGAAGAGGCACCCCTTCGACTTCGCGCTCTGGAAGGCCTGGAAGCCCGGCGAGCCCTACTGGGAGAGCCCATGGGGCCGCGGGAGGCCGGGCTGGCACATAGAGTGCAGCGTCATGTCCTCCCGGTACCTGGGCGAGCAGTTTGACATCCATGGCGGGGGCCAGGACCTCGTCTTCCCCCACCACGAGAACGAGAGGGCTCAGAGCGAGGCCTTCTTCGGCAAAAGGCCCTGGGTGAAGTACTGGCTCCACACAGGCTACCTCACGATAAGCGGGGAGAAGATGAGCAAGAGCCTCGGCAACATAATCCCCGCGAACGAGGCGATAAGGAAGTGGGGCGCGGAGAGGCTCCGCCTCTGGCTCCTCAGCGCGCATTACCGGACGCAGCTGGACTACAGCGAGGAGGCGCTGGAGCAGGCGGGGGCGGTGCTTGAGAGGCTGCGCGGCGCCGCTGAGGAGGCGGGGAAGCTTCTACGGGAGGCTGAGCCCGAGCCAGGGCTCCGTGGCGAGACCCTGGCCGCCGTCCAGGGCATCGTGGACAGCCTCTATGGGTTCCACGAGGCGATGAGCAACGACTTCAACACGTCCAAGGCGTTGGCCGCTGTCATGGAGGCCGTGAGGCTGTTCAACCGCGAGGTGGTGCCAAGGGAGAGCTTCACCGGCGCCGCCTTCATGTACACGCTGCTGGAGCAGTTCGACGCCGTGTTCAACGTGCTGGGCGGCGCCCTGGGCCCCGCGAGGAGGGCAGCGGAGGAGGCGGGCCTGGTGGAGCCCCTGCTCCAGCTGATAGTCGATGTGAGGACGGAGCTGAGGAGGAGGAAGATATACGACCTCGCCGACGAGATACGGAGCCGCCTAGCGGGGCTCGGCGTGCAGCTACTCGACTACCCTGGTGGAAGGACCGTGTGGAGGCTGAGGCGCGGCGGCTAGGCGCCTGGCCTCCTCTAGGAGGCTCTGCAGCCTCTGCCTCGCCGGCAGCGGCACCGCCTCGATGTTTATCCTCGAGAGGCCGCGGAGCACGGCCTCCCAGTCCACGTCGCCGCTCTGCACCCTGTCGC
>JALUFI010000011.1 GCA_027043685.1 Pyrodictiaceae archaeon | reverse complement strand
TTATCCTTCCCGTCCCGGGGTCGTAGACTACTGCGACGTAGCCGTCCTCGGCCCCCACTAGGCGGGCGTGGAGGCTCCACCCGAGCCTTATCCTCGCAGCCCCGAGGCCCCTCGCCCTCGCCTCGTCGAGGGTCACGCCCACGTAGCCCAGCTCGACCCCGCCCAAGTGCACCACGGAGGGTATCGGGCCCGGCCTCCAGGGCTCAGGGCCGCGGCCCTGGAGCCTCGCCGCGGCTGCCTCTGCGGCGTGTATGGACTGAGCTATCGCCTTGTGGGCTAGGAGCGGGGGCCCTGCCGCGTCGCCGGCTGCGAAGACGCCCCTGAGGCTGGTCTCGAGGCGCTCGTCTACCTCTATGAAGCCCTTCTCGGTGAGGGCTACGCCGCTGCCCCTCAGCCAGTCGGTGGCGGGCCGCCTGCCGACGGCTATGAGTGCGTAGTCGAAGCGTCTCGCGGAGCCGCATAGCCTGGCCTCGACCGTGTCGCCGCGCTGCGCCACACGCTCCAGGGGGCAGCGCCTAAGCACCTCTACGCCGAGCCTCGTGAGGAGCCTGGAGGCGTAGGCGGAGAGGCCCCGGGGGAACCCGGGGAGGAGCCTCTCCAGCGCCTCCGCCAGGGTGACGCGGTACCCGAGCATGGCGAGCACAGCGGCGTACTCCACGCCGACGGCGCCGCCGCCCACGACGAGCACCGAGGAGCCGGGCTCCGGCGGCGAGTCGAGCAAGCCACGGTTGTCGAGAACACGGGGCCCCCTCTCCACCCAGCTGGGCACCGCGGGCTCGGTCCCGGGGGCCAGGACGACGCTGGAGGCCCGGAGCGCCGCGCCCCCGGCTGTCCCCACGATGTAGTCGTTGCCGCTCCTCTCCAGGGACTCCGCGGCCTCCTCCACTACCGCGACTCCTAGCCTGGAGAGTATCGTTCCTATGCCCCTGCTCAGCTCGGCCGCCACCCTCCTTGCCTCCTCGAATACGCGGAGGGGCTCGGCCCGGAGCCCCTCGGAGACCCTCCTGGCGGCGAGGAGGCTGGCGGCGTAGAAGGCGGCCGCCTTGCTGGGGACGCAGCCGTAGAGGGTGCACTCGCCGCCGAGGCCCCGCGGCTCCAGGAGGGCGACGCTGAGCCCCATCTCCGCTGCGCGTACCGCGGCGGGGTAGCCCCCAGGGCCTCCCCCCACGACGACGAGGTCGTAGCGCTCCACGGCGCCGAGGCACCGGTAGCCCGGGGGCCATGGGTGCTGGGCCTAGCCTGTTGCGCTGCAGGGCTCCACGCGGAGGGGGGCCGTGGCTATCCTCATCAAGCGGGGCTGGAGACCGGCCTCCCGGAGAGCCTCCGCCACCCTCGCCTGAGCCTCCTCGTCGCTCGCCACGACTACGAGGACGCGCTTCTTCGCGTACCAGCCCCTCGCCAGCCCCTCCTCCACGAGGGCGTCAAGCCTCTCCGAGAGCTTCTCGTCTACGAAGCCCGCCTCGATGCTGAAGCCCCGTGCCTCCCGGAGGAACGTGTCGAGCCCCGGGCTCTGGAAGAGCCTGGCAAGCCTCGGCGCGGCGAGCGCGTGGAGCCTCTCCCCGAGCTCCCGGTGCATCTCCTCGGTGCTCAACGGCTCCCCCGTCTCCGCGGCAACCACGGGGCCCCACGCCGCTACGGACTCGACCCTCGCGGCGCCCGGCGCGCCGTGGCCCAGCCTCAGCTCCAGCCCCCTCCCATGCACCATCGCCGCCACGTCGCCGAGCCCGGTGCCGGCGGCCACCTCGGCCATGTGTGCAAGCCTCGCACCCTCCTCTATGGTGAGGCCATTGGCCACGGCGTAGCCGACGCCGACGCCGAGAGCCACCGCGGCGGAGGCCGCGTAGCCCACGCCGAGCGGCACCGGCAGCTCCACCGTGACCCTCAGCCGGGAGGCACCGGGCTCCAGCCGGTAAAGCTCAAGCACAACACTGGGCTCACCATCAACGGGCACGCCATCCGCCAGGACACGGACACCGCATCTCCCAGCCCCGCCCCCGCACCGCTCCACGCGCACAACCGCAGCCGGCTCCAGGAGGAGCCCGGCACCCAGGCTACCGCTCCAGAGCAAGCCACGCTCCCGCGCCGGGAGCCAGAGCCCAGTCACATGCAGCGGCACCACAACTCTGGCAATGCAGCCGCCGTCCCCCATGACGCCAGCCTCACCGGAGAGATACGCAGCTCCCCGGGGGCCCCGAGGCTATAAGACGGGGGATCCAGGCACCCGTGCTACCTGCTGGGACGCCGCGCCGGTGACTGGGCCCGGAGGGGCCCGGGTGTGCTGGGGTGAACCGGCGGGTCCCACCCCGAGGCTCAGGCATCACCCCTCTTCTCCGCAAGCAGCCTCCTCGCGGCATCAAGCAGTATGCGTGCCACCTCCCTCTTGTAGCCCCGCGCCTCCAGCACGCGGCCCCGCTTATCCAGTAGGTAGACGTGGTTCGTCTCGACGCCGAAGCCGCTGCCCCTCTCAACAGTGCTGTTAGCAGCCACCGCGTCGAAGCCGTATCGCTTGAGCTTCTCAGCGGCCCTGGCCAGCAATTCCTCGCCGGTGAGGGGCTCAGCCGTGAACCCTACGTGGATGCCGTGGGGCCACGCCTTGACCGCGGCCTCCGCGACCTTCGGGGTGGGCTCGAGCGTTACCTCGAGGCCGCCGCTCACGGTGGGGACCTTGCCCCTGAGCCTCCTCGAGGGCCTATAGTCCGCCACAGCGGCAGCGTAGAAGGCCATCGAGGCCCCCTTTATCCTTCTAAGGGTCTCCTCCAGCATCTCCTCGGTGGTTGTGACGCTGGCCGCGCTTGCCAGGTAGCTCCTCCAGCCGCTCCAGTGGCAGCAGCGGAGCGGGCCGTGGACCAGGTGGACCTCCGCGCCCCTCCACGCGGCCTCGAGGGCCAGAGAGACGCCCATCAAGCCGCTAGAGGGGTTCGTTACTAGCCTCACGTCGTCCAGCCACTCCCAGGTAGGCCCGGCGGTCACCACCACGCGTTCCCCGGCGAGGTCGCGGCCCCGTAGAATCACCGACTCGGCCCACCATGCGGCGAGCCAGGTGTCGGGGAACTTCGCCTGGCTCCCCTCCAGCCGCGGCTTCATAACGTAGGCCCCCGCCTCCTCCAGCTCCTCCACTAGCCTCCTGCTCCTCCTCCACATGCCCTCATGCATAGCAGGAACCAGTAGCACAGGCTTCCCGAGGCCGAGAGCCTCCTGCGCCAACGCGGAGACCGCGTCATCCGCGCGCCCAGCCGCGATGGAGGCAAGCGTATCCATAGTAGCCGGCGCGACGAGCACGGCGTCGCAGCGCCTCGCGAGCGCGACGTGCTCAATAGCTCCAGTGACCTCGGTTACCGCGGGGAGCCCCGTAGCCCACTCGAAGAGCCTAGGGGAGACCAGCTCCGCGGCCGAGCGGCTAAGCACCGGCCGAACCCATGCACCGAGGCGCATCAACGCACGGGCCAGGTCGAGGGAGCGGTAGACAGCAGCGCTGCCAGTGACGCCGAGCGCGATGCAGCGCCTCCACAGCCCATAGCCCAGCTCCCCACGGATAACCGGGCTCGGGTGACCCAGGCCCCAGTCAGCGCCAGGCTCCACGCCCAGCAACCTCCCAGGAGGCAGGAAGAATACAGCCCCGCGCACAGGGGAGGGATTATTCCTCGCCCCCCGCAGCGGCCCTGGCCAGGCCCTGGAAGAGCCTCCACGCGCCCCGAACCCAGCCGCGGAGAGCCAGCTCCTCTAGGAGAGCCGTGCCCAGCTCGGCGTCGACCCTCACCCCCGCCTCGCGTGCCATAGCCACAGCCTTGGCGAGCATAGCCTTGGCAGCAGCGAGCTCCCCCTCCTGCACCTTGGCGAACGCCCCGGCCAGCACAGCGGCAGCCCTGCCAGCAACCCCCCTCCTCCGCCACATGTACTCGCCGACGGTATGCGCCTCCCAGAACAAGTTGGCCTCGACCAGGCCCCGGAGGCACCTCGCCGCCTCTCCGAGGCCGCGCGGCTCCGGCGTGCCCCGCCTCAGGCCAGCAAGCCGGCCCCCGAGGGCTTCAGCGGCTGCACGGGCCTCCCGCCACTCAACCGGGTGAAACACTGTTGCGTGGAGCCAGCGGGCACTGAGCCGGACTACCATCGGGCCAGTGATAATCGTCTTCAGTACGTGGGCGGTGCGCCTAACCCTCTCACGGGTAACCGGCGCTGCCCCGGCCCCGGCTACTAGGAGCACTGTAACGTTCTCCTCGTGGCCCAGCGTGCTGCACCCCCGTGCTCGTTGAACGGCGTTAACGATGCAGGCGTTAAATAGTCTCAGCGTGATTAACAATGCTCTATCGCTACAGATAGTCCCATTCCGAGGCCACCAGGAACCATGGCCTATAGCCCGTGTGCAATACACCACCGTAGGCCAAGGAGCCAATGCTTAAATGCCGAGATAACACGGTTATTGAACACTCCTCCTGGCCTCCCAGAGGCACCACACACTGGATATGAAGCAAGAATGCTAGGGAGAGGTGCATGCGCCGTGACGGCGGAGGAACTAAGCCTAGACAAGGCTAAAGGAGAACTACACATAGCCCACGGAAAGGAGCGTTACATCCTTATCCCTATGAGGGCTTATGCCGCCATTATTGACGCCATTGTTGGGCTTGTGGGTGACGCTGCCGCAGGGCCCCTCTACTACCTAGGCAAGAGGATAGGCAAGGGACTCGTGGAGGAGCTGCGCAACCGCCTCCAGGAGCGCCACGAGGCAGCCAACGTAGAGAACCTAATCAAGGAGTACGCCGGGTTCCTAGAGGAGCTCGGCTTCGGCAAAATAGACGTCAAGGAGTTCAACTCAGAGCACGCAGTGATACACATGCACAGCCCGCCCAGCATGGCAGGTATATC
Source organism: Pyrodictiaceae archaeon (assembly GCA_027043685.1). GTDB lineage: Archaea > Thermoproteota > Thermoprotei_A > Sulfolobales > Pyrodictiaceae > QNYQ01. Next base: position 1,700 of record JALUFI010000011.1, on the reverse strand, counting down.
ACTCATAAACGGGAAGGCGGCGGAGCTGCTCCAGAAGGGCAAGAAGATATGCTACATAGAGGCAGGCATGATAGCAGCGGTGTTCGAGGAGATAATCGGCGGCAAGTTCCAGGGCCGCGAGCTAGAACACGGCACCCTCGACAACCCCTACTGCGTCATAGAGGTAAGGAAGATGGGCTAGCCCCCGCAAAACCACCAGCTGCAACAGCATTACCGCTTTTTCGCACGCCGCCTCCTCCGGCCCTAGGGCCATCCTCTAGCCTTTGAGTCCATCTTGCTCCCCGTGTCCTCGGTCGCTGTTTATCCAACAACGGGCCTCTCTCGTACTTCCCTGAAGGAGTTCTGTTACGGGAGGGAAGTGGGGAGGTGTTCCGGCGCGCAGCCGAGGGTCATCCAAGGCGTCTCGGCGGCCGTCGTTACGCGGCGGCGTCCCCCCGGCGAGGAGGCTCGTTCAGCACTCACTCGTCGCCGGGGGTGCTTGTGCCTTACTGCCGGCTCCGGCGCCTGGCGCTGCCTCTCTACGTGATTATCTTCTCTAGCTGTCTCCGTTCCGCTGCGAGCCGCAGCTCTCTCGCTATGCGGCGCCCCATGTACATGGGCTCCTCCCAGTATAGTGCGGCGTATGGCGTCTGCTGTCCCGTGTAGACGTTTGTGCCGGCCACTATGCGGCCGCTGAACTCGAACACCCGGTACTCCAGGTCATCGGTGACCACGCCTTCGAGGCTGAAGGGGCCCGTCATGGGGTACCCGGTTCTCCTCTCAACAGCCTCGGCGAAGGCATCGCCGTAGCGGAGTATCTTCGCGAGGAGACTCTCCCTTGCAACCATCGGCGTGTTTGCTACGACGGTGAAGCTTGGCTCGAGGCCGAGCCGGGAAGCTATGCCCGGTGGGAGCCTGGCGAGCCCGTCTATGTTGCTCTCGAGCCTCTGGTCCATGCCGAGGAGTTCAACCCTCCCCATCACCGGCGAGGCGAAGTAGTGCGCGTAGAGCCTGACGCCTACCAGGAACTCCTGTATAATCACCTCGTCCCTCTTGTAGCCCAGCTTCTCGATCTCCGAGAGCACGTGCTCAAGCTCGCCTGGGAGCGCTATGCGGTAGCCCCTGCCCCCCTTGGCGCCCGGGAGCTTCACTATGACGGGGCCCGTGGCCTCGCCTGGGCTGCGTATCCTTCTAGGCGTGGGTATGCCTGCCTCCTCTATGAGCCTCATCTTCTCCTCCCAGCTCGCCTCTATCGGGAGAAGGAACCTGTTACCCAGCATGGGGAGTTCGAGGTCCAGCAGGTTATCCGGGCCAACGTACTCCACGAGGCTCCCGTGGGGTACCAGTATAGTTTCGAGGCCCCGGAGCTCGCTCACTACGCGTCTAGTCGCCAGCTCCTTCCAGGAGTCGAGGAGGACTACGCGGGTGTAGAGCCAGGGGAACCGGGAGTAGATTGCCTCGAACTGGGCCCTGGTGGCCACTAGTATTGCTTCGAGCCCCTCCTCCCTCGCGCCTAGGAGGATCTGGAGCGCCGAGTGGCTGCCGGGCACAGCTAGCCTCGGCACGGGCCGTGTGTACTCCCTCAGCGCCTCGAGGCCTGGGCTCCTCTGCTTCAAGGCCCGTGGCTGCCCTCCGTGCTCGGCGGCGCCTAGGGTGGAGGGGCTGGGGATAAAGCACCGGGGGCCTTGGCAGGCGTGGCCGCGGCGCACGGGGTCTTGGGG
>JALUFI010000010.1 GCA_027043685.1 Pyrodictiaceae archaeon | reverse complement strand
TCATCGGGGCCCGTGGCCTGCGAGAGGTCTAGGCCTAGCTCCTTGGCCAGTGAATCGATCCAAGACTCGAAAGCCAGCGATTTCAGGTAGTCCTCGACAAGACTGCTGAGGCTCCTACCCTCGGCCACCGCTAGCCTCTTGGCCTCGCCTAATACGTCTTCGTCGATTGTGAGAGTTAACTTTTTCTTAGCCACCTCTGCTACCCGTGTATACGTGTATACGTGTAGGGGGATTATATGTTCCTCCCTAACTAGAGTGGCTCGATAGAACTTATAACAGGACGACTTCGAGGCCTAGGCTCTCGAGGGTCTCGGCTAGCCTCCTGCGGGCCCCGCTCTTGAGCGACTTCTTGTGGATGAGCGCCTTCCTCGGAGGCGAGGGCCACGTGCGCTCGACGGCCTGGCGTATCACTTCATCGGGGACCCCCTGGGCTAGGGCGTACCGGGGGATTATGTGGCCCATACAGTAGTCGCCGTCGAGGTGTATCCGGGTGAACTTCTGCGGGTAGTGGGTCTCCCCGAAGCCGACCGCCGCCTCGCAGGGCTCCAGGCCTCCCGATGCGGTTCGCGCGACGGCGGCTGCCATGGCCTCTTGGGCTCTGAGGTCTCGCCACCGATCCGGAGTGCTGCCTATCTCAACGAAAACGAGCGGCTTCCTCGGCCCGGTCGGCCCGTGGTGCGTGGCCTCGAGTGTGACCTCGTACTCCCCCAGGAGGCCCCTCGACTCGGCCTCGGCCCTATAGGCTCGGAGCAGGGCCCGGGAGAGGGGCGGGGCGCTGACGGCGAGCCTGTACGGTTCTCCCCCCAGCGTGGAGGCTGTCGGGTTACCTGTGTGGTGGGTTGTTAGGCTCGGCCTCCCGCTGCTCGCGCTATGCCTGGACAGCACGACTACGGCGTCGGCCTGGGGGTCAGGGGTCTCATCTATGAACTCGAGGTTTATCGTGTCAGCATCGTAGCCGGCCAGCATTATGCCCCCTAGGCCCTCAAGGATCCAGCAGGCGCTGGCCCGCGGGCAAGATCCACGCTCCCCGCCCACAAGCTCGAGGAGCCTACCGGCGGCGCCGGAGCCTGCGGGGTCTCGTATGCTATACACTATCGCCAGCCTCGGTCTGAGAGGCTCCACGTCGTACACCCTCCCGGGGCCCGGCCGGGGTCTGGGCTAGCGTTTATACCCGGCACGCATACGCGCCGACGTGGTGGCTGCTATGGCTAAGCCCAGGCTCTTTGTGACCCGGGAGCTCCCCGGCAACGCCCTGAAGAGGCTCGAGGAGTACTACGATGTCAACCTATGGGAGAAGTACCAGGCGCCCCCCTACGAGGTCCTGCTAGAGGAGGCTAGGAAGAGCGACGCCCTCGTCACCCTGCTCACCGATAGGGTTGACTGCAACCTCATAAGCAGCTCGCCGAGGCTCAGGATTATATCACAGTACGCTGTAGGCTACGATAACATCGACATAGAATGCGCCACGAAGCACGGGGTGTACGTGACCAACACCCCCGGAGTCCTCACTGAGGCCACTGCCGAGCTCACATGGGCCCTGATACTCGCCGCCGCCAGGAGGATAGTTGAGGCTGACAGGTTCGTCCGAAGCGGCGAGTGGTACAGGACAGGCACGGGCTGGCACCCCATGATGCTCCTCGGAACAGAGCTCTACGGGAAGACCCTCGGAGTCATAGGGATGGGTAGGATAGGCAGGGCAGTCGCGAGACGGGCCCAGGGCTTCGGCATGAAGGTGATCTACTACGATAAGAGGAGGCTGCCACCCGAGGAGGAGAAGAAGCTGAACGCCCAGTACGTGCCGCTGGAGAGGCTCATCGAGGAGGCAGACGTGATAACGATACACACGCCCCTAACACCCGAGACCGAGGGGCTCATAAACAGGGAGCGCCTCGCTAGGGTGAAGAAGGGCGCCATCCTAGTCAACACGGCTAGGGGCAAGATAGTGGACCTCGACGCCCTAGCCGAGGCGCTCCGGGAGGGACGCCTCCGCGCGGCGGGCCTAGACGTCTTCCCCCAGGAGCCGCTCCCACCGGATCACCCTATAACGAAGCTCGACAACGTAGTGCTGGCACCACACATAGGCAGCGCCACCTGGGAGACGAGAACACGCATGGCCGACCTCGTGGCCGAGAACCTCATAGCCTTCTACGAGGGCCGGGTGCCTCCGACCCTCGTCAACAAGGACGTCGTGAATGTTAGACCGCCGGGCTTCGGGTGACCCCCGTGGAGGGCGAGGAGAGGGCTAGGGACTACGAGGAGGGCATGCGCCGCGCTAGGAGAGTGGTCGTCGAGGACCTAGAGAAGCTATGGATAGAGTACGACAAGCACAACGACATCCTCTACATCAACTTCGGCCTCGAGGACGCCGACGAGAGCATAATGCTCGACAACGACGTGATAATAAGGCTTCGCGAGGGCAAACTAGTCGGGATAGTGATAAATGAGTTCTCGAAGAGGGCCGGGATAGACGTTTACTAGCCCCGGCCCGACAGCCTCTCAGCCCACACGCGGCGGAGGAGGAGCTTGTTTACCTTGCCCGTGCTCGTGAGGGGTAGCTCCTCCACCCTCACGATGTGGTCTGGTATCCACCACTTAGCTATCCTACCCTCCTCAACGGCGCGGCGGAGATGCTCAACTATATCCTCCGGGGCCGCCGTGCCAGTGTAGAGCGCGGCGGGCCGCTCGCCCCACTTCTCGTGCGGCACCGGGATCACGGCAACCATCTGGACCCCTGGCACCTCGCTTATTATCGACTCGAGGATACTGGTGGGTATCCACTCGCCCCCACTCTTCACGGCGTCCTTGACCCTGTCAAGCACCTGAAGGCCGCCGTCACTAGTGGGCACACCCAGGTCGCCAGTGCGGAACCACCCGCCCTGGAAGGCCTCCCTAGTCTTCTCGGGGTTCCTATAGTAGCCGTCGGGCATCCAGGGGCTCCTATAGAGTATCTCACCCATCTCACCCGGCCCGGCGGGGGAGCCGTCAGGCCTCACGACCCGCAGCTCAGCCCCCGGCACCGGGTGCACAATACTCCTCAGGCTGTCGCCCTTAGTCTCGTCAGTCTCTATGGATATGGCCGCCGCCAGCATATCGGTCGCACCATAGATGACACTCAGCCTCATCCCAGCGGCGTGCGCGGCGTCCCACAGGCTCTTCGGTATGGGGCTCCCGCCCACGAGCGCCTTAACACCGCTCAGGCGGGCGCCCGCGTGGAGGAGCATGGCCAGCATAGTTGGCACGGCATTCATCCACGTAACGCCCTCCCTGGAGACCACCTCGTCTACCTTACGGGGATCGAACTTGTCGATGAACACGAGCTTTGCACCTATGTATGGGGCTATGAATATGCTCCCCCACGAGAGTATATGGAACATGGGTATCAGGCTTAGCATCACGTCACCGCTCGACAGGCGAGCGCCCGTCTTGTAGAGGGCGAGCTGGTGGGCTATGCTTAGACCGCCCTCTATCATCTTCCACTGCGGGTAGAGGACTCCCTTGGGCCTCCCGGTCGTACCGCTAGTATAGAGTAGAACATAGTCAGCATCAGGGTCGCCCCGCAGCTCGCCGTCGCCAACCGAGCCTCCAGGCCCCGCCGGGAGCTCGAGGCCCCGCTTCGCTAGGCTGGCGAGCTCGCGGAACGGTGGAGAGTAGAGCAGAAGGGAGGGCTCCGCCTCCCCCAATATGTCGCCTATCAGCACGGGTGGGAGCCGGTAGTTGATCGGCAGCAGGACAGCGCCGACGAGGCCGGCAGCGTAGGCTAGCTCCATGAACCTAACACTATTAACATCCGCCACAGCGACAACATCACCGCGGCCAACCCCCTTCTCGCGAAGCCAGCCAGCCCACCAGCGCACGCGCCCCGCCATCTCGCCATACCTGACACGGGCATCGGGCCCCACAACCTCACGGCGCGGGAAGAGGCTGGCACCCCTACGGAGGGGGTACAGAGCGTCAGGGACCAGGGTACCCAGACCACAAGCCACCCATCCCACCACAGTATCCCTCACCGTGAAGCCCCATTAAAGTAACTAGGCCCAACCGAGGGGTTACGCAGGATTATGCATAGTCTCGGCGTTCTTCCTGCGATAATTAGGCTTGAGCACCGACTTGGACGTGGTGGCGTGTCTTGCCGGCGCTTAGGCTCACGGTTCTCGTTGATAACTCGGCCCCCCTACCCACGAGGCTCTTGGCGGAGTATGGGTTCGCCGCGCTGGTGGAGGATGTTGAGGCTGGTGTGCGGGTGCTCTTCGACACCGGCACTAGTGGCCACGTCCTCGAGTATAACCTTAGGCTCCTAGGCGTCGACCCGAAGAGTGTAGACTTCGTCGTGCTCAGCCACAGGCACTACGACCACACCGGCGGGCTTAGAAGGTTCCTTGAGCTGCGCGAGGGCAAGCCTGTGACCGTGGTGGCTCACCCTCGACTCTTCGAGCCTGCCTACGCCAGGCTCAGGGCTCTAGGCGGGGTGCTCCGCGACATAGGCCTCCCCTACACGAGGCGGGAGCTTGAGGGTCTCGGGGCGAGGTTCCTCCTCTCCCGGAAGCCCGTGCAGCTAACGGAGCGTATCACTGTGTCGGGCGAGATACCCCGCGAGTGGGGGCCCACACATGCCTGGGGGATGCTGCGTCTCCACAATGGGGAGCTAGTGGAGGATGACATGACCGACGACATGGCCCTCTACATCGACTCGCCGGGGGGCCTCCTAGCACTCACGGGCTGCGGCCACGCAGGCGTGGAGAACATTGTAGAGTACGGGCTCGAGGCCACGGCATCGAAGACCCTCTACGGCCTAGTGGGCGGCCTCCACCTCCTCGGAGCCCCCGCGGAGAGGACGACCCAGGTAGTGAGGTACCTAGCCTCCAAGCAGCCCAGGCTAGTAGCGGCTGCCCACTGCACGGGTCCCCTGGCCCAGGGCCCCCTAGCGCAGGCGCTCGGCGACGCCTACAGGCTGGGAGGGGTTGGCTTCGCGCTGGAGCTCTAGAGCCGCCATATTATACCCCCAAGCCCTCAGAACCGGGGGTGCATCGGCGTGGACGCGGAGCTCCAGGCTCTCTTTAACAAGCAGCTCAACAGGGAGCTCTACTCGGCCTACCTCTACCTATCCATGTCAGCATACTTCGAACACAAGGGCCTCCCAGGCTTCGCCCACTGGATGCGGGTCCAGGCCCGGGAAGAGCTTGAGCACGCGATGTGGTTCTACAACCACCTAGTAGAGAGGGGAGGCAGGGTAAGGCTCGAGCCTATTGAGGCCCCACCGGCCGAGTGGGAGAGCGTAACGCAAGCCGTACGCCACGCGCTCGAGCACGAGAGGAGCGTCACGAAGAGTATCCACGAGCTCCTAGACGCCGCTAGGAGGCTGGGCGATAAGGCTGCCGAGGTCTTCCTCTACAAGCTTGTCGAGGAGCAGGTCGAGGAGGAAAAGCTCTTCTCCGACCTGCTCCAGAAGCTAGAACTGGCAGGGGAGAGCCCGCAGGCGCTGCTCTTCCTAGACGCTAAGCTGGCCGAGAGGAAGGGGTAACCTGCTGGGAGCCGCCACTCCCGCCTACTGTTTTCTTCACCCGCACCAGTAGCCCGTATAACCCAGGGGCTCCCCCAGGCACCGCGGGTGCGCGTCCATGAGTGAGGCTGGCGAGTTCTTCGAGCTTCTCAAGAGGCTGGCAGACGCCTTCGGGGTCTCCGGGTTCGAGGATGACATAAGGGAGATCGTGATAAAAGAGCTAGAACCCCACGCTGACAAGGTGGAAATCGACCGGTGGGGTAATGTAGTAGCGGTCCGGGAGGGCTCGAGCGGCCTCCGGGTCATGTGGGCAGCTCATATGGATGAGATAGGCTTCCTCGTCAGGGCGATAGATGAGAAGGGGTTCCTCTACCTATCTCCTGTGGGCGGGTGGAGCGACGTAATAGTGCCCGGGCAGAGGCTGAGGATAAGACTAGATGACGGGAGGCTAATCCCCGGCGTCGTGGGCATGAAGCCGCCGCACCTCCTGAGCCCCGAGGAGCAGAAGCAGGTCCCCCAGCTCTCCAAGCTATTCGTAGACATAGGCGTGACTAACAGGGAGGAGGCCGAGAAGCTTGGGGTAAGGCCGGGCCTCCCCGTTGACCTCGATAGGGAGACGGTGCGCCTAGCAGGCACCAGGGTCACCGGCAAGGCTATGGATGACCGTGTAGGCCTCGCCGTGATGCTTTGGGCCTTCCGGAAGTACAAGGGAGACGCCACGGTCTACGCGGTAGCTACAGTTCAGGAGGAGGTAGGCCTCAAGGGCGCCAGGGTGGCCGCGTACAGGCTCAACCCAGACGTCGCCATAGCACTCGACGTAACCACCGCCAACGACGTGCCCGGCGTTGGAGTGCAGGATAGGGTTGCAGAGCTGGGCAAAGGCCCTGCAATCAAGGTGGCCGACGGCCGCGGGGCCAGCGGTCTAATAGCCCACCCGAAGGTCTTCAAGCTGCTAGTCGATACTGCCAGGGCGGAGGGGATACCCTACCAGCTCGAGGTACTACCCGGCGGAACGACGGACGCAGCCGCCATAGCGCTGACCCGCGAGGGCGTCCCGGCAGGCGTCATATCGATACCAGCAAGATACATCCACAGCC
>JALUFI010000009.1 GCA_027043685.1 Pyrodictiaceae archaeon | reverse complement strand
CCGTGGGGTCCCTGCCCCCGCGGCCGTAGCACGCTGGCCCCGGGTCGGCGCCGGCGCTGAGGGGGCCCAGGCGGAGCGCGCCGCCCGCGTCCACCCAGGCTATGGTGCCGCCCCCGGCGCTCACCTCTACGAGGTCTATGTGGGGCGCCCGGACAGGGTACCCGGTGCCCCTCACTAGGCGGCCGTGGTGCACCCGGCCCCCGACCTCGAAGAGGCTGCTAAGCCTCGGCGAGCCCTCCTCTATCAGCACCGCCTTCGCAGTCGTGCCCCCCATGTCGAAGCCCACGGCGAGGGGGAGCCCGAGGAGCCTGGCGGCGAGGGCCGCGGCGACCGCGCCGGCGGCGGGGCCGCTCTCTATGAACAGCACTGGCTTCTCCGAGGCCAGCTCCGGGGGCGCCACGCCCCCGCTGCTCTGCATCACGAGGAGCCTGGCCCGGTACCCCTTCTCCTCGAGCGCCCCGCGGAGCCTGGCGATGTACCAGCCGTAGACTGGGCGGAGGACCGCGTTCACCAGCGCTGTGCTCGTCCTCTCGTACTCCCCCGGCTCCTGGTCCACGCTGCAGCTGGCCTCGACGACCACGCCGCCGGGGAGGCGGCGCCGCAGCTCCTCCGCGACGCGCTCCTCGAAGCCGGGGTCCGCGTAGCAGTGGAGAACCGAGACCACGGCCACCACGCGGCCCGGGCCGTGCCTCTCCACGTCCCCCGCTATCCTCTCGGCTGCCTCGTCCAGCTCCCGGGGCGACGGCTCCTCGACCACCTCGCCCCCTGGGCCGAGGCGGGCACCTATGCCGAGCCTCCTCTCCCTGGGCACGAGGGGCGGGGGGCGCCGGGCCCAGGGGTCGTAGAGGCTTGGCCGGTTCTGCCTAGCGATCTCCACGACGTCCTCGAGGCCCCTGGTGGCGAGGAGCCAGGCCCTGGGCAGCTCGAGCCCCACCTGGCCGAGGAGCGCGTTGGTGCCTATCGTGGAGGCGTGGACGAGGAGCCCTACGCTCCCCGGCTCGAGGCCCGAGGCCTCGAGGGCCTCTATGACCCCCCTCCAGGGCTCCCGGGGGGTCGAGAGAACCTTGACTCTCCTGACCTCCCCGGTTGAGGGGTTGTAGGCGACGAGGTCGGTGAAGGTGCCGCCCACGTCGACGCCGACGCGCCACTCCCGGGGCAAGGGCCGCCTCCAGCTCCTCGGGGGAGCCCCGGGCGTGGGCCTCCTAGACCCTTACGACCCTGCCACGGCCTGGCCTGGCCGCGGGGGAGGCGTGGCCCTGGAGGAGGGCTAGGAGCGCATCCGCCGCGGAGACGGGGTCGTCTGGCTCGTAGAACGCTACGGGGACTCTGCGCATCCTCTCCTGGTCGAGGAGGGCCCTGGCGGGCTCGGGGGCGATTAGTGCGACGCTCTCGCCGATGGCTATTGCCGCGCAACGGGCGGCGCAGAGCTTCAGCATCGAGGCGGAGACCGTGGCCGCTATGTAGGCCCTGCCGAGCAGCGCAGCGGAGCCGTCCACGCCCCTCCAGACCTCGACGTCTATGGGTATCTCCATGATATCTGTGTCCAGCATGACGCTCCTCCGGACCACGTACCCCCTGGCCCGCAGCTCCGCGGCGACCTTCTCGGCGAACTCCTCCTCCTCTATCAGCGTCGTGACGTCGCCCAGCGTCATCGCTATGAGGTATACGCGGCCCTTCCGGGTCAACGCGTAGTAGGTGGAGCGGTTCACCCTCCTCTTGGTCACCAGGCCTAGGCGGACGA
>JALUFI010000008.1 GCA_027043685.1 Pyrodictiaceae archaeon | reverse complement strand
ATATCAGTACCGTGCCGCCGAGCCTGGCCAGCGCGTCGGCTATCACGGCCACGGTGTTGCTCTTACCCGCCCCCGTGACCGCGAGGACGGCCGTATGCCTACTAACCATCATGTTGACGTCCACGTACACCTCCACATCCTCCCTGGCGAGGAGCCTGCCGACCCGTATCCAGCGAGGAGGCCTGCCCCCGAAGACCCTGGAGAGGAGCCCGGCCGGCGCACGGTAGACACGGGCACCGGGGAGGGGAGGGGAGCGGGGCATCTCTACCCCGTCATCGCCCACCCTGCCTATCAGGGCGGCGCTTGACTCGAAGAAGACGTCGCCTGGGCTCGCCTCCGCCCGCAGCTTCTCGACCACCGCCGGGTCGTAGACGCCGGGGAGCGAGGCCAGGGTGACGCTCCTCGTGCCAACGCTCTTCACGAGACCCAGCACCGGCTCGCCGCCGTCACCAGGCTCGACGACCACGTAGTCACCGAGAAGCGGGGGCTTCTGGGACACGAACCTCACAGACCTAGGCGTCGCGTTGTCCACCACGTAGCCTATGGGCTCGCCGAGGCCGCTACCCTGTCCGCTCAACACGCGGTCCCCTCGCTGGGGGAGGAGGCAGCGGTCCCCCCCGGGAAGGAGTGGCTTGGCTAGGCGGGGCCCGCCGGGGCTAATTGAGGAGGAGGGGCCTAGGCGCCGTAGCGGCGGGCGCGGCTATAGATGCTGCCCGGGGGCGCCACCATTATGCCCGCGTAGCGCTGCCCCCTCCCGAGCCTCACCACCTTGACCAGGACCAGGAGGTCGGGGCTGCTCAGGTTCACCGGCAGGTCTATGCCCTCGGCTATGATCTTCACCGCGTCTATGTTGTGGAGCGTGTCGCCCGTCTCCCGGCTCCTCAGGTGGCCCTCTATCTTTACCGCGAAGCTGGGCTTCCCGTCCCCGGCCTTCTCCTCCACGAGGCTCCTAGCGGCCTCGGCGACGTCCTCGACGTATGGGGGTGTCTCGCCGTCCAGGGGGACTGCGCGGAGCACCGGGTCCTCGGGGCCCAGGTTGGCTGCGAGCCTCTCCACGGCCTCGTAGGGGTTGTCGACGCGGAGCAGTATGAGGCTCTTGGGCGTGTCGAAGACTATCGCCTGGCCCAGTATGTCCTTGACGAGGCTGAGGGCCCTCCTCGGCCCCGGCCACCTGGGCTCCGCGGCGACTATGAGGTTGAAGAGCCTCATTAGCTTGGCCACTAAGCCTACACCCAGAGACGCCGCGGAGCCGGGTGTGGCCTAATTTGCGTCCCGGGTGCCCTGGGCGCGGAGCACAACCCTCCTCTTGGCCAGCGTCTCGACTATGTACCTGGCCCTCTTCACGTCGGGGAAGCCAGGCCTGCCGCGGAGAACGGCCTCGATGACGCCGCCCCTCACCCTGACCCGGGCCGGGCTGAGCCCGAGGGCCTCCAGCGCGTCCCTCACCCCCTCCTCGTCGACCCCGGGCAGTAGGCGGGGGTCCCCGCAGGGGCCCCAGTGGCAGGCCCAGCAGGCCAGGCGGTGGGACTCTATGTTGGCTGAGCAGCTGCTGGGGAGGACTCGGAGCCCATGCCTCCTCGCCGCCACTGCCGCCTTCTCCTTGAGGTCAGTCATCCTGAGCACCACCTGGTCCCTGCCGCTCCTCGGCCTCCGGGGGAGCCTGCGGAGTATCTCCTCCATGGGCACGATCCTGGAGGCCTCGAGGCGGCGGAGGATGCCGGGGGTGACCCGGAGGCTCCCGGG
>JALUFI010000007.1 GCA_027043685.1 Pyrodictiaceae archaeon | reverse complement strand
TGCTCTGCATGTATCGCGTAGCTGCACCATGAGGGTGTCGCCGCTGCGTTTTATGTTCCAGCTCACGCAGCCGCTGCAGTAGTGCAGCACTACACTGGCCTCGGTGGCACGTGGATCGCCCCTCACCTGGACCGTGGCCAGCTCCGCGTCTATGGTGAGGCTCCGGGGTGGCGGGCCTCGGTAGAGCTGCTTAACCGAGGGCGCGGCGCAGGCTAGGAGGCCCAGCCTCGGCGCGTAGAGCAGCAGCGCAGCGGCGCCCATCACGGCGAATACTATGAGCGCCGCAACCATCGTCTTTACCTGGAGTCTCGTGAGAGGAGCCATGGGGGAGGACGCACCTCCTTATTGCCGCGTGCTATGACTCTAGGCTTTCGCGGAGCTTCTCTATGGCCTCACGTAGCCTCCGTATCTCCTCGTTGACGTCTTGCTTGCCTCCCCTTACTAGCTCGCGGAGGAGCTCCCTCCTCTCGTTCAACCAGTCCCGGAGCAGCTTGCCCCACACCGTCAGCGCCACGATGTACACGATGAACAGTATTCCCCCGCCCGCGACACCGGAGTACATTACGAGCGCGACGCTGAAGATGGCGAGCGATAGCCACACCACTATGGAGACTACAATGAGTGTAAGGTCGGTTCTACGTATCGCCTCCCTCACCGCCTCCTCGCCCCTTGCCGTCACTGTTCTCACCCCTGCAGCTCTCCAGGAGCCTGGCCAGGTGCTCCGGCGAGACGCATACCGTGGCGCGCCACCTGAGCCGGTAGAATCGCCGCGCCACTGCGCGCCCCTCCTCCACGGCGACCCTTGACTCCACTATGCCGGCGGACTCCAGCTTCTTGAGGTGAATCTTCGCCAACGCCCTGGAGACTCCGAGGGCTGAAGCTATCTCCGCGAGGTAGAGCTCGCCGCGGCTCCAGAGGAGCGCCACTATGCGGAGCCTCAGGGGGTGGGAGAGGGCGTCGAGTATGCGGGCCAGTTTCTCCAGGTCCTCGCACAGCCCTCTCACCAATCTAAACACACCTAACGCGCGTAACTAAAAGATTACCGGTAACATTCCATCGACCCGTGAACACCGAGTAACCAGGCAGGGATAGACCTAGAGATGAGGCTCTACACATAGAGCAAGGCTGAGGCATAGACACAGAAGCGATACACGCTACACACGGCCCTAGGAGGGACAACCACGCCGCGCCGCAAGCAAGGACACGTTACCGCCCCGGCGATAGCCCAACGTGCCCACGCCGGGACGGAGACGCGGGGATAACGGAGCCTCCTCCTAGGCCCGGACTCCTATGCCGCAAAACAAGGGTGGCACCGATGAATGCCTCAAGCTCCTCCATTACTCTAAGAGGGCCGCGGCGACTGGAGGTGCAAGAGGCTGCGAGGAGGGACTAAGGGAGAGTAGGAGCGAGGTAGGCGAGGCTAGGAGCTTGGAGTGGGGTTACAGGCTGCCTTATTGGTTCGGCTAAAACACTGTGGCGCGGCGGTTACGGGTTTTAGCCGTGTTACTTCATGCGGGTGGCGACTATGATGCCAAGGGCTATGGCTGCTAGGGCGGCTATGCCGGCTAGGGTGCTGCTGCCGCCGTTGACGAGGGTGACCTCGCCACCCACTATGTTGTAGGGGTTAGCTGCCGCGGCGACCTTGACGGCCTTGCCTGCGAGGAAGGCTAGGGCGGCTACGGCGCCTGCGCCGCCGGCGACGATGAGCTTGCGGAGGACCTTCATACCTTCCATCCCTCCACCGGCTTGCAGCCTCCTTTTTACGAGATTATAAAAGGCTTCCTCCCAGCGCGCATGAGTGTACCGGGGCAGCGTGTTAGAGGCTTACCGTGCGGAGGGGCTGGAGGCTGCAGGCGTCGCCGATGAGGCGGGGTAGCCGGGGGAGAAGCTGGCGCACGCCGGGGGAGAGCCGGTAGCCGGGGAGGTCTGTGAGGGGCACGAACCTGGCCTCGGCTGCGTCGCTGCCCGCCCTGGGCTCGCCCCCTATGTAGCGCATGAGCACATCCATTATCACGTAGTGGGTCGGCTCCCCGTTGCCGTCCCGCGCTATCAGCTCATGGATATGCACAACGCCGAGCGGAGCCGCCTCAACCCCCGTCTCCTCGACCAGCTCTCGCCGGGCAGCCTCGAGGATAGGCTCGCCTGGCTCCAGGTGGCCGCCAGGGAAGCTCCAGAGCCCCGCGTGGGGCTCGTTGCCGCGGCGGACGAGGAGCACCTCCGAGCCCCGGGGGCCCTGCCGCGGCACTATCGCGCCGACGCCGACAACTATCCTGCCCGGCCTCGGCCGCGCCACTGGGCGCAAAGATGCTCTGCCCCTGGTTCCGGGGGTATCGTTTGTGGGGCTATTGTGGGTTACATTCCCCCGCCGCGGCGCTACTCCTCCAGGGGCTCCGCGCCCAGGTACTCGGCAGCCAGCTCGTCTACCTCGTCGCCGCTGGCCTCGCGGAACCTCCTGCGCAGCAGCTCCGACGCCCTCTTGTAGGCCTCCTCTATCCTGTTGAACGGTATGTGTATTATCTCGCCGTCCCCCGTCTCCAGGAAGACGGCGAGCCTCCTCCTCGGGTAGTCGACAACCACGTGGATGCATGGAGGGTTCTCGCACTCGTAGCTCTCGCCGCTCATCGCCTACCAGCCCGCTGGCCGCCTCCCCGCACACCGGGGGCCCAGGCGGCGCCGTGGCTAGGCGGAGATACGCCTATCAGTATAACCTGGCTCCACGGGGCAACCCGTGGGCACTGTAGGGGGCACCGCAGAGTAGGACAACCCCTCTTGTGTATACCGAAGTGGAGTGAGGTGTAGAGGGTTTTGCTCCCGGCTAGGAGCGTGGCCGTAATTACTGCCCTGGTGCTTCTTATCGCGCAGTTCGTGAGCCCCGCGTATGCTGAGATGCTGCCCGGCGCGGTCAATCCGAGGGTCAATGTCAGGGAGAGCATTGCACGGATCTACGTCTACCCGGACGGCTCCGTGCAGCCTTACTACAAGCTCGTAGCCACGGTAGACCTTGGCTCGGACACGGGGCTTCATGGAGCAATCCACTACGTCTCGAGAAGCGTGTTCAAGGCAAACTCCTCGGATACCAAGGCAAGCCTGGTGGTTGACCTCCGGGGCGTGCATGTCGCTGAGAGCCGCGGACTAGACGCTGACGCTAGGTGGCGCTACCGTGGCCTCGGCGGGGGCAGCGGCGATGCAGTACTGAGCCTCGTGCTGAGCTGGTGGAATAGCACCACTAGGAGCAGGGTGGTTGTTAAGGAGCTGCGGATCGAGGCCCAGGGCGGCGAGAGGGCCACACTCTACCTCGACGTTGTCGCGCCGACGAAGCTTCTCGAGAAGCTGTTCGGGAGGCATGGCTTGGCAGGCCTCTCCCCCAGCGACATCAATAGGAGGCTTGAGGAGAACAACATTGACTACGTAAGGATTAGGTCTCTCAGTGTATCGATGTTCGGAAACGGGACCACCGAGGTTAAGCTAACCATTGACGAAGATATAGTTAGGATGGTTGACGCTGCAGTAGCTAATGGCATGCCGGATAAGGATGCGAGGACACTCCTCCGCCTCCTCCGCGGCGGTGCAAGGGTCACGGGCGAGGGCAGGCTAGTCCTCGGCTTCAGGGCGGACACGGACAAGCTCTATATGAACATGAGTGTCGTGAGCAGCGATAGGGGTGACCTGGAGGACGCCGAGCTGCTCGCCCAGAAGGCGATGCCGCTGCTCCTTGAGGCGGTTACATACCTCGTGAAGCCCTATGTTGAGCAGAACCCGGAGCCCGCGCTCATCATTACGCAGCTGCAGATGGGGCTCCGTGAGGGCGTGACGCCGCTGGTGCATAGCGCGCCCAGCGTATCGAACACGACTGTGAAGATAGTGTTCAGGGGCCGCTACGTTGACGTCTACCTGGAGTACTATGGTGCGAGGGTGCGTGTCCCGAGCAGGGAGGCGCCTAGCATTGTGGCGGAGAAGACGCTCACTGTTGTGTCTCAGCAGCTCAGCCAGGCTCTCCAGTCCCTCGGAGTGCTGCAGGCCTATGCGCCCGGCCTCTCAGCCGCCATACCTAGCACCGTCGAGCTGGTGCCGGTTGGCGGCGTGAAGTTGTCCAGGACGCGGGTCACGGTGAACCAGCTGCCGCTGGTAAGGGTCACAATCGTCGCCGCGCCGACACGCACAGTAACGCCCACGGCGCCGCCGGCGACGCATACCGGGTCCACTGCTCCGGTCACCGGCTCTCCAGCCACCGGGTCAAAGACGGCCAGCCAGCCCGCAGCCACAGCTACACCGCCGCCACCGCCTCCGCCAGCGACGAGCACCCAGCCATCACCCACGGGGACAGCTCCTGCGACAACCCCCGTCACCGCCGCCGGGGCCAGGGGAGGCGGCATGGTGAGCACTGGTGTCGCCGTAGCGGTCGTCGTGCTCACGCTGGCCGTGGTCGCGGCTGCCGCTGCCCTGCTGCTGCGGAGGGGCCAGGCCTAGCAAAAATCCACATCTATCTATTATTATTTATTTTTCAATTTTTCTCACGCTCCCGGAGGTTTCTCGTCTAGAGCTGTGCCCCCTGGCGGGCCGTGCGCGGCGCCGGGGCTGCACTGTGTTTATTGACTAGAGGGTGACGCGGCGCCGGAGCCGAGGAGCCAAGAGTCAAGGGTGAGTCATGGCCCTGCGGGGTATGCGTGGCAGGCTGTGGCTGTTGGCTGCTCTCGTCCTCCTAGGTGCCTCGCTGAAGTCCGTTGCCACGCTGGTCTCCGGCAGTAGGGCTGTGCTTGTGGACGCGTTGACCTGCTTCGCGTCGCTGGCTGCGCTCGCCGCTGTCCTGTACTATCTCCGGGCGGGTGAGCTTCCTCCCGACGAGGACCACCCGTATGGCCACTACCGGCTCCGCCTCGGCGGCGTCTTGGTGAGCCTCAGCGTCTACATGTTTGTGGCCGGGTACGGCCTTGCCTCGACGCTGGCCGGGCTCGAGCATGGATACCGTGTTGAGGGGCTGCGGGCAGTGCCGTGGCTTGTCGCGGGCACCGCTGCCTATGCTGCTGCCGTGGCGCTGAGCAGGGGTATGGACCCGGTTGTGAGGCTCTACGCGGGCTTCACGGTCTCCGAGATACTTGAGTCCGTTGTGTCTCTGCTCGGCGCCGTGCTTGGCCAGTACCTTGGCTACGTGTACGACGCTGCGGGCGCGCTGGCGATAATCGGGTACATCCTCTACGAGGCCGTGGAGGCTCATCGGTATCTTCTGCGTAGCTTCTCCGACGTAGCTGCACCCCGCAGGCTCTACCAGGCCTTGAAAAGGGAGGCTGCGATGAGGGGGCTCCGCGTGATAAGGGCGAGGCTCCGGATGCTCGACGAGGAGAGGTGTGCCGGCGACGCGGTGGTCGCGCCTCCGCCGGGCGTGGGCCTTGACGTGGCTGACCTGCTTGCCGACGAGGTTGCCGAGGCTATGAGGGAGCGGGGCTGCGACGTTGTCATTCACGTTGGTTATGCTGAGAGCCGGCTAGCGCCTCGTACGCGATGAGCGACGCGACGGCTGTTACGAGGGCGTAGTAGGCGGCTGCGGCGAGCTGGTTCGCAAGCCCCTCGTCACCCGCGGCGAGCGCGGCCGCCGCCATGGCGAGTAGGGCCGCGAAGGCGACGGCCATGGCCCTGGCAAGGGTTAGTAGGCCCTCCGCGGCCTCCCTCCTCCACCCGCCTCCCGTGCCCCTCCTCGCTACCTTGCGGCGGCCTCTACGATGCGCCACCACAGCTCACCCGTGAGGGGCCTGGCTGTGTAGGCTGCGTAGAGGCCGCCGGCCAGCGAGGCTAGTAGGAGTGCCGCCCTGAGCCTCCTTGGTAGGCGGGGGAGGAGCGCGGCAGCGGCGAGCCAGAGGGGCGTGTCCAGGACGAGCCGGTGCACGATTACCCCGGACACGAAGGGGAGCAGGGGGCCCGTGGCTGCTAGCACCGCGTGGGCCGGGTTGTAGATGGGGGAGGCAGCGGCGAGCATCATCCAGGGCGTGGCGAGGAGGCCTCCCCAGCTCCAGAGCATTAGGCCGCTGTAGAGCCCGGCCCGGGGCACTGGCTGCGCCGAGTGCACTAGGGGCCTGGCCACGCTGCCGAACAGGGAGCCCCCGAAGATGGCTGAGGCCGCGGACGCCGCGAGCAGCGCCCCGGCCGCGAGCACCGCCGAGTGGACGAGGCGTCTCCAGTCACGGGCCCGGAGCCTGTCGACCATGAGCCCAGCTGTGAGCACCACGTGTGTCCAGGGATGGATGAGGGCCACGAGGACCATGTCCGCGGCGAGGAGGGGGAGGGGGAGCCCGGCGAGGTAGAGGAGCGCGAGGGGGAGCGCGATGCTGTTCGCCTGGAGCCCGCTGAGGAGGAAGGTAGCGTACCACCCACCCGCCACTGCCAGGAGTGCGGCGTACCCTGCCCAGCAGCCGCCGCCGCGGCGGGCGGCGAGGTAGTAGCTGCTCGCCGCGAGAAGGACGCCGGCAACAACCGGGTGGACGATGTCCATGAGCGTGAAGGGGCTCAGCCCGGAGAGGCGCCAGGCAGCGTAGAGGGCTGCGAGGTAGAGGGGCCTAGCCATGGCCGCGAACCGGTGCAGCGCCGCGGCTAGGCCGTGCTTCTCGGCGTAGAGGAGGAACCCGGTGTAGTAGAACGTGTCCA
>JALUFI010000006.1 GCA_027043685.1 Pyrodictiaceae archaeon | reverse complement strand
GTGAAGCCCGCCATGTTGCTGCCGCCGCCCACGCAGGCAACCATGTAGTCCGGCTCCTCGGGCAGCTGCTCCAGCGCCTCCTGCCCTATCACGGTCTGGTGCGTCACAACGCTCTCCAGCACCGAGCCCGCGACGTAGCGCCTCCTCTCCCCGCTCAGCACGTACTCCACGGCCTCCGTTATCGCGAGCCCCAGGCTCCCCGGGTGATCCGGCCTCTCCCGTAGCGCCTTCCTGCCAGCCTCTGTCAGCTCGCTGGGGCTGGGCACAACCCTGGCCCCGAGGACCTCCATCGCAACCCTCCTGGCCTTCTTGCTGAAGTAGCTGCTCCTGGTCATGAACACCGTGGCGCGGAGCCCCAGCATCGCTGCAGCGGTGGCGACCGCGAGCCCCCACTGCCCCGCACCGGTCTCGGTCGCGACCTCCTCGGCGCCGTCCAGCGCGGCGTAGTAGACCTGGGGTATGCTGGTGTTCAGCTTATGGCTCCCAGTGGGCAGCGCGCCCTCAAACTTGTAGTAGATCCTCACCCTGCCCTGGACGCCCAGCGCCCTCTCGAAGCCCTCCGCCCGGAGAAGCGGCGTCGGCCTACCCGCGCGGCGGTACGCCTCCCGAACCCTCTCCGGTATCGGTATCATCCTCGACAACGTGTACTCCTCGTCAATGAGCCTCGAGGGCAGTATCCTCACGAGCAGCGCTATCCTCGACTCCTCGTCCCAGAGCGGGTCCAGGAGAGGCGGCAGCGGCTCCGGCAAATCGGCCACAATGTTGTACCAGTAGCGGGGCACATCCACCACCACGGCTCACCCCTCAGCCGCGCCGTGGACCGCGCGGTGCAGCTCACAGGCGAGGCCACGGGCAGACTCGACGCCCTCCTCTACCAGCCTCCTCGCCACAGCGCTCCCCACCACCACGGCGTCCGCCCCTGCGCGTACCAGGCCGGCGGCGGTCTCCGGTGTCCTCACCGCGAACCCGGTCAACAGGTACCGGTCCCCGACGAGCCTCCGAGCGGTCTTCACGTTCTTCACCACGGCTATCGGCAGCTCAACCCCCGTCGCGGGCTGCAGGCCGAGGTACACGTAGAGCGGGTTCACGGCGGCGAACCTCACCAGCCAGGCATGGGGGAACCTGCTGGAGGCGAAGAAGCAGGGCCGCAGCCCAGCCCTCTCGCTCTCCTCAACGTAGCGGTCAACCATCCCCGGGTAGTCGAAGGCGAGGTCCGGGAACAGCACGCACAGCGCCCCAGCAGAGGCAGCCTCCTCGAGCAGGCCCCGCAGCCCCTCAACGCCCCCGTCGCCGACATAGTCCTCCAGGTAAGCCATCAGCGTGAACGGCGCACCCACGTCCAGGCCCCGGAGGAGCCGCAGCGCCTCCCTACCGGCAACACCAGCCTCAACGACGCGGCGATGAGTCATCCTTATCGTCGGGCCATCATACTTCGGCCGCCGCGTCGGCAGGCCGAACTCGTAGAAGTCGACGCAGCCCCTCAACGACTCAACCACGCCGGGGAACCAGGCCGGCTCGGGGAACCCGAGGGTGAGGTAGACGCTGAACCCCGGCCGGCTCAAAGCCATTGGCGCTCCAAGCTGCACCCCCCTGCCACGCAACCGGGCATCCAGGTACGAAACCGGCCCACCACCTACCCACCTGGTCTAAAAGCATTGCCCGCCGAGGCGGCGAACCAAGTTAGAAGAAGGCAGGGGAACCCCCATCCTCCCGGGGAAAGGGGTGCCCAGGGGAGTGGCGTCCACCGGTG
>JALUFI010000005.1 GCA_027043685.1 Pyrodictiaceae archaeon | reverse complement strand
CTCAACAACGCGCTGGCCAAGATGCTGGCTGAGAGGGGTTACGCGGCCGCCTACAACCTCCGCGGCCACCGCTACGTGGCCAACGGCCTCGGCCCCGGCAGGCTAGAGCTATGGGGCACAGTCGGCAACGCCTCCCTCAACGTAGTCGAGGGCCTCGACGTCAAGATATATGGTGACGCCCAGGAAGACCTAGGCGACTCCATGACTGATACAAGGATAGTCGTCTACGGCAACGTTGGCGACTCGGCCGGCCAGGCTATGAGGAGCGGCGAGATACACATACTGGGCAACGCTGGGAACAGGCTAGGCGTCCAGATGAAAGGCGGCGTGATAGTTGTCCGTGGCGACGTAGGCGACTACATGGCCGAGTTCATGGCGGGCGGCGTGATTGTCGCCCTCGGCAAGGTGGGCCGCTACACCGCCAGCGGGATGGTGGGCGGCAGGATCTACGTCCGCGGCCACCTACCCGTCAGCCACATAGGCAAGGCACCGCCAAGGCGCCAGGTGGAGCGCTACATCCGGGCCCTCGCAGCCCGCGGCGAGATTACGCGGGAGCAGATGCTCCGCGCCCTCCAGGGCAGCACGGTGGAGGATCTCCTGGAGGCCCTCGGGGAGAAGTTCAGGAGGCTGGCGAAGCTCTGGGGCGTGCTCCACGTGGGCTACCCGCACGCGGAGTACCGGTACCTCCGGGACGGTGAGGTGGAGGAGCTCCGCGAGATACTGGAGCGCCACGTGAAGGCAACCGGTGTGCCCCTTGACGTGGAGGACGTGTTGAACCAGAAGTTCACGGTGATAACGAGCGTGAAGGTTAAGCCGCAGGACGAGGGCGCCTGGTAACGCAAGCGGGGGGCCTGGTAGCCGTGCTCGTGGGAGTGATTAGCGATACCCATGACAACGTGTGGGCTGTGCGCGCAGCGGCAAGGGTGTTCGCAGAGAAGGGCGTCAAGCTGGTGCTTCACCTGGGCGACGTCGTCGCGCCATTCACTCTCCGGGCCTTCGCGGAGGCCGGGGTCAAGCGCCTAGTAGCGGTCTACGGCAACAATTGCGGGGAGAGGGTTGGGCTGCGCAGGGTCGCTGAGAGCCTTGGCTACGAGATAAGCGACTGGCCCCGCTACCTGGAGCTGGGCGGCCGTAGGCTAGTGCTGATACACGGTGCTGGCCCAACGGAGGACACAGTGGCTCTCGCTGAGGCCCTCGCGGCCTCTGGGCGCTGGGACGCGGTGCTCTACGGCCACACCCACCGCGTGGATAACCGCCGCGTCGGGGAGGCCCTGGTGCTCAACCCCGGGGAGGCTTGTGGCTGCCTAACCGGCAGGAGGACGGCGGCCCTGCTGGACCTCGACGCGTTGAAGGCCGAGGTCTTCGAGATACAGGTCTAGGCTAGGGGTTTCTCCCTCGCTGTCCTCCTCCTGGGCTTCCTGCGGAGCCTGGCCCAGCGCCTCTTCTCCTCCAGGGCCCCGGGGAGCCAGGCCAGGAGGTCGCTCCTTCCCAGCATGTAGAGCTTCACGGCCGCCGCGAGCTTGTGGATGCAGAGCGGGTCGCCAGCGAGCCTGGATGCGGGGCACGGGCACTCCGCGCCACGTGGTGTGACCTTCACCGGGTAGACCTGCTGCTCCTCCGGCAGCCTCCCGACCCTCGCCTCGGTCACGGCGTAGCCGCCGCGCAGCAGCTCGGCGAGGTCCACGTGGGCCACGGTCCTCTCCCGGGGGAGCACACCCAGGCGCTGGCTAGGGACGAGCACGACCGCCTGGCC
>JALUFI010000004.1 GCA_027043685.1 Pyrodictiaceae archaeon | reverse complement strand
TAGGGCCGCTAGGCGGCTCTCGAACCCCGCCGCGGCCTCCGCGGGGACGCGGAACAATGCTGCACGGACGTACTTCGCGCTGCTGAGCGCAGCCAGGTCGACGTCTATGAAGCTATACCTCTCTATGACGTCGACATACTCAGCTAGGGGGCCTACGCGGCCCTCGGCTAGGCCGGCCAGCCCTTGCTCCACTTGCTCGATGAACCTCCCGACGCTTGAGAGCACAGTTGATGTCGAGGCGGCTATGTTTGGTGAGACAATTACCTCTGTCCTGGCCTCGGCCTCGACCCCCATCTTCTCGAGGAGGCTCCTGATCCTCTGCGCGAGCACCTCTATCTCGCCGCGCAGCCTCCTAGCCAGGTTGCGGAGCCTCTCATCGCCCTCCCCGCTGGGGTGGAAGCAGCCACACTCGGCCAGCGCCTTAGCAGCCTCCAGCATCTTGCTGCGAGGCACGACCACAACCGTCTGGGGCGGCGACCTCGCGACAATGAGGCCCATGCTGCCTGCACCTCACCACTGTCCCTGGGGGCTACCTTCCCTCTTCCTCCCGCGCGGACACGGCTTTTCCACAGCGAATGATTTTAAAAATGTCTATTCCGGGGCTAGCTCTCCCAGCCTGGGCGCATAGGTCTTGGTTGAGAAGAAGATAGCAGTAATCGCAGACCCCTACGTCGCGGCGTTCTACAGGATGCTGGGCTTCAACACGTTCAGGGCAACTGGGCCCGAGGAGGCACGCCGCATACTCAGCGACCTCCTAGCTAGGGAGGACATAGGCCTGGTCTTCGTCGCAGCGGAGTACTACGAGGGCCTCGGCGACGAGTTCCTCGCAATGGTTCAGAGGAAGAGGCCAGATCTAATAGTGACCGTGCTCCCGACGCCGCGTGAACGCGGCAAACCCATGGATGTGCAGAAGGAGCTACTCAAGGCCCTTGGAATGGGTTAAATATTAGCATTTTAGACCCGGCGCAGGGGCTTCACCCGGGGTGCGCAGATATGCCTCTACGCGTAGTCGGTGACCCCGAGAAGATAGTCAACCAGGTCATAGAGGAGTTCCGCAAGGAGCTGGAGAAGAGGATAGCCGAGGCACTCGAGGCTTCCAGGAGTGTACTCGAGAAGGCATACGACGAGGCCATCCGTAGCCTCGAGAGGAGCCTCGACGAGAAGCTCCGCAGCCTCGAGGAGAGACTCAAGAGCGCGGAGGCAACCCACGAGGTTGAGCTGCGCCGCGAGCTCGCAAAGCTGCGTGCAGCCAAGGTGGAGGAGGTTCTACGGGAGGCCCTGGAGAAGCTGCCCAGCTACGTCCCCCGCGACCGCTACGAGGCCTTCCTCCAGCGCCTCCTACGCGAGGCCAAGGAGAGGAGCGGCGGACGCGCCAAGATAATACCGACTGAGAGGGACAGGGAGCTAGTCACGCGGCTCGCCAAGAGGCTTGGCCTAGAAGTGAGCGGCGAGACGCGCAGCGGCTACGGTGGCTTCATAGCGATAACGCCCGACGGGGTAGTGCTCGACTATACTCTGGAGAACGTCCTGGGAGAAGTCATAGATAAGACTAGAAGCGTGATAGCACGGGAACTCTTCGGCGAAGCCTGAACACAGCCCTCGCCCACCCGGCCTCCTAATGGTGCTCATGGCTCGCGGCTCCCGGTAGCCGTGTAGCCCGCTGGATGAGGTGTGGCATGCCTTGCCCGTGGTTGGTAGAATTGTGCGTGTCTCGGGCCCCCTCGTGGTAGCGGAGGGGATGCGTGGAGCCCAGAT
>JALUFI010000003.1 GCA_027043685.1 Pyrodictiaceae archaeon | reverse complement strand
GGTCTGCGAGCGCTGCCTCCAAGCCCTCAACATCCACGCCCTCCCCGAGAAGGAGAAGAGGAAGGCACTCAAGTGGCTAGCCAAGGTGAACAAGGTCAAGAAGGACAAGGCCGAGGAGCTAGTGGCAAGGATAATGGACGAGTACCACCTAGTCGCGACAAGGATCCGGAAGTGGAGCATAGACATGGCTGCAGCGGAGAAGCTCGGCCTAGACCCCCTCGTCTCCAAGGTGGCGCTCGAGAAGCTCACGCTTGAGGTCTTCGACGCCGACGCCAGGAACTTCCGGGTAAGGAACACCAGGCTGGCGCCCAGCCTCCTCACCCTAGCCGAGGAGGACCTCAACCTCCTCTGCAGCCACGCAGTCGACGGCCCCGTGCTCGCTGCGAGGGCGATGAGGACTGGGCTCAGCCCCAGCTGGGAGGCCCTCGAGGAGCACGTCGCCCTCCTCCACGAGAAACGGGTATGCGACATGCCCGTCAACAAGGCGGTGGAGTACATCCGGGGCGCGTGGGTCGTGAGGCTCGACAGGAGGCGGAGGGCCCGCCTAGTGGAGGTCTTCCTCGCCAGGCTCCTAGAGGACGAGATGATATGGATAAACACCCTCGAGACGGAGCTAGGCCCCGTCGAGGAGCCCGAGGCCAGGGCCTACGTACACACCTTCATAAGCATAGACGTGGTTAGGAAGGCCGCCGAGGAGCTAACGGACATGCTGCGGGAGGCGGGAGTGGAGGCGGCGAGGCTCAGCTTCCGCCCCTACATGCCCGGCAGGGGCCTCCTACCCCTAAGCCTCTACAGCTACACAATCGCCTAGCCCGTCCTCCACCCCAGCTCCCCGCGGAGATACCGGTCAATAGCCCTGGCCGCGTCGAGCCCGCTCTTCGCCGCCGGCCCGATGAGGCTGGGCCCGTGGCTCACATCCCCCGCCGCGAACACCGGCTCCCTCGTCGTCCTCTTATACTCGTCCACGTCGATAGTCCCATCCCTCCTAAGCCTAATCCCGTAGTCACCGCCGTTGAAGGGAGGCGTGGGTATCAAGCCAACAGCCTCCAACACCATGTCGGCAGGCAGCGTGAAGTACTCACCCTCCACCGGCACCGGGCGAGGCCTCTTCTCCCCCGGCACCGGGACCAGGCGCATCCTCTGAAGCCTCACCCCAACCAACCGGCCACCCTCGGCAATATACTCCACCGGCTGGGCAAGCTCATGCACCACGGCGCCAGCCTCCTCAGCCTCCCGGAACCCCTTCACACCAGCAGGCGCATACTCCCGGGTCCTCCGGTACACTAGGTGAACCTCCTCCGCGCCAAGCCACCTAGACACATGCACCGCGTCAACAGCCGTCAAGCCGCCGCCAACCACCACCACGCGGCGCCCAACCGGAGGCCTCTCCCCCCGGTACCCATACCGCCACAAATGATAGTCAACAATCCACTCCATTGCCGCATGGACCTGCGGCAAATCAGAGCCAGGAATCCGGAGCCTCCTGCTCCTCCAAGTACCAGTCGCGATCAACACCGCATCATAGCCCTCGATGAGCTCGCCGAGCAACACGTCCCGGCCAACCCTGACACCCTGCCGAAACTCCACACCAAGGCCACGAAGCTCCCCAACCCCCCTCCTCACACCCTCCTTATCAATATGTATCTCCAACACACCGAAGATGAGGAAACCACCAGGCTCCGGCATCTGGTCAAACATGACCACACGGTGCCCACGGCAACGCAGAAACCCAGCAGCAAACAAGCCAGCAGGACCAGCAC
>JALUFI010000002.1 GCA_027043685.1 Pyrodictiaceae archaeon | reverse complement strand
GGGTCTCCCCGGACAACCCCGCGGAGGGAATAGTCCCCGAGGACCTCCGGGACTGCGTCGCGAGCGCGGCGGAGGCCTGCCCAGTAAACATAATCCACTACGAGGAGCTGAAGGAGTGAACCCCATCCAGGGGCTCCGCGGAAAAACAATCCGGAGCCTCGTAGTCTCCCCGCTCTTTTCCGCACGCCCTTACTTCCTGTAGTACACGTAGACGAGTGCCAGCGCCGCTATCGCTACCAGTATGGCCGCTACGTACGATGCCTTTGCTATTAGCTGCCCAGTGCCCGGCTCCACGTTGACCGGTGTCACGGTCTCGGTTATCAGCACCTTCTCGGTCACCGTCTGAGTCACAGTCTTAACGACTGTCTGCGTCACGGTAGTCGTTACAGTGGTCGCTGGCGCGGCCGCGCCGCCGCTGGGAGCAGCTGTGGTAGTCGTCGACGCGGCTCCGCCGGCGCCTCCCTTAGCCTGCTGGAACACCTGCTCGAAGAACTGCTTCAGCTCCGGCGTCATGCCGGGCATCATGTTCATTAGCTGGTCCCAGCTCTGCGCGTTCCGGAACATCTTGAAGTTCTTGGCTTCAGCCTTGACGGCCTCGTCGAGGCTGTTGTACTTCTTCGCCCACTCCTGCAGCTTCTTAATCACGCCCTCAAACGTAGGCGCCAATGCGCCGTTGTGGCAGTTGGTGCAGCCCTTTGCCTGGAACTCCTGCTTCGCCTGGCTCTCGGTCAGCGCTGCCGCGGCACCAGCCAGGAGTATGGCTACCAGCACGCCCGCCACGAGCAGAGCCGAAGCCTTCACGGCACCCACACCCCTCCAGGTTCACCCATATACCCGGTCTCGTGGCACACGGGTTCCACGCACGCATTTATACTACACGGGCAACATGCGTGGCTATGGGGAAAAAGACCGATTCTTAGTGGTGTGCGCCGCTGCCCCGGAAGTAGTGGGTCATGATCGCCTCTATCGCTGCCTTAGCAAGCACCAGGTACACCGCTATGCCTAGCGCATGCATGCCGAGCGTTATCGCGTACTCGACTGGCGTCGGGTAGTATGGTATGTAGCGGCCCAGAGAGTCCGGCACGTAGGCCGGCACCACTATAGTCATTGTCTTCTCGTTTATCACCGCTATTATCGTCAGCACTGATATCAGTATGAGGCCGGTCCTGCTGTTCCTCACCCTGGGTATCAGCGTCAGCAGCACTGCGGCGACGCCGAACGCTATCCATAGGTAGAACATTATCGCTAGGTATGGCAGGTGGTAGCCGTAGTACAGCTCGTTCGCCTGCGCCCTCTTCAGGGGCTCAGTCGTGTACCAGTAGATCTCCTGGGTCTCGCTCAGCGTGAAGTAGAGGCCCACGACCAGCGCTCCTGCTATCACCAGCAGGGTCTTCTTGTACACGTCTGGGTCGACCTTGAAGCCCTTCACGTACTTCTCTGCCAGCGCCAGCGCCAGCAGCAGGGTCGCGGGGCCGGCGGCGAACGCTGTCGCGACGTAGCGGGGCGCCAGCAGTGGGCTGTTCCATATCGGCCTAGCGGTCAGCGCCTGGGAGATGAATCCAGTAACCGTGTGTATGCCTATGGCGAACGGCGCCGCTATTATGATGAAGGGCACCGTGAACTTCAGCGGCAGCGGCTTGTCCTGGCGGTAGTAGTGCACCGTCACCAGGTAGCCTATTAGGTTGATTGTGAGGTAGCTTGATATCACTATGAAGTCCCAGTCTAGCATTGAGTGCAGGTTCGGCAGCTGCGGCATCAGTATCATTGCGCGCAGCGGGCGGCCAACGTCGACTGCTATCAGCAGCAGCACTATTATCAGGGAGGCCACTGCCTGGGCCTCGCCGAGCACTGCTATCTTCTTGAATCCCTTGTGGTTGAACGCGTAGGCGCCGAGACCGAACACTATGCCTGCCGCCGCGACGCCGACCCAGTAGATGAAGAATGCTATGTACATGCCCCATCCTACTGAGTCGCTCATGCCGGTTAGGTACATGCCGCCGTACCTGCTGTTGAGGAATATCGGTGCGTGCTGCACGAACATCCAGACGTAGAGGCCGTAGGCACCCATCAGCAGCAGCGCCAGCAGCGCCAGGTAGTATGCCTTGCCGCCGGTGAAGAGCCCCTCGTATATGATGTACTTTATCGTGTCGAGCCAGGAGCTGCCATACCTCCTCTCAACCATCCCGTCCACCACCTCCGCGCCGCCTCTGCCTCACCCTCGGGTCACTGCGTGGAGCCTCCCCCGCCCTCACCCTCCTTGGGCGGGGTGCGGGCGGGGCCGAAGAAGTAGAAGAACCTCGGCCTGGTGCCGGCCTCGGGCTTCAACACGAAGGCGCCGTACTCCTCGATTACCCTCCTCACTGGGCTCTCGGGGTCGTTGAGGTCGCCGAAGACCCTGGCGCCGACGGGGCAGACCTCGACGCAGGCGGGTACGCCGCCGTCCCTTGTGCGCTGTATACACCAGGTGCACTTCTCCATGACGTGTGGCTGCCTTATCACGTTGCCGAGTATGTGCATGTTGGGGTTGATCTCGTCTGGGGGCACGTATGGGCGGCGCCAGTTGAAGTGCCTCGCGCCGTAGGGGCAGGCGGTCATGCAGTACCTGCAGCCTATGCAGCGGTCGTAGTCAACTACTACTATGCCGTCGGGCTCCTTGAAGGTCGCCACGACTGGGCATACCATGACGCAGGGCGGGTCCTCGCAGTGCATGCACGCCATGGGTATGTATACCATGTCCTTCTTAGGGGCGTCCTTGTACTGCCAGTCGGTGTTCAGTATCTCGAGCTCCTCCCTCCTCACCGAGACTACCTTTATCCACTCTATGTGCATCAGCCTGTCAGTGTTGTTCTCCATGACGCAGGCGTAGGCGCAGCGGCGGCACCCGATGCACTTGTTCACGTCCAGGGCCATGGCGAACCTTACGCCCGGCTTCGGCGGGGTCGCCTTGACCTTGATCATGCTGCAGCGGCGCCTGGCCTCCTTGCAGGCGGGGCTGTTCTCGCCCTCCCTGCGGCAGAGCTCGTCGGCCTCAGCCATGCACAGCTTCCTCATCTCTATGGTCTTCTGCTGGGCCCTCCTCTCGAGTTCGCTGGGGCTCTCCGCCGCCTCAGCCTCGCCGACTAGGTCCCCGAGGTCGACTGGCTTGAGGACTGCGCGGAGCTTCTGCTTGTCGAGGGCGACGAAGCTTATGAGGGAGGCGCCGCCCGCTACCGCGGCCGCCTTGAGCAGGTTGCGCCTGGTCTCGTCTACGCGTGCCTCAGCCTGGGGCTCCCTCCTCTCCGGGGGCGCCATGGAGCCTCACCTCTCACCTCTAGGCCTTTACTCCTGCCCGTAGCTCTGGAGGAAAACCACGGAGGCTATTATCAGGGCCATGCCGGCTATCGCTACGGCGAGTGTGCCGTAGGTTATGCTTGACTCGTCGGGGGGCGGCGGCCGGACCTTCGGCGGCGGGAGGATGCTTATCGCGTGGTAGACTGGGTCGTGGGGGTCGTGGCACTCGACGCAAGCCTTGGCGGGCACTGTCTTGAGGTGCTTGTACTGGGGGCATATGTGGAAGGTGTAGAGCACCCCGCGGTAGCCCTTGACGAACTCTACTGTGCCGTTGGGGCAGGTGTAGGTCTTGTTGCCGTGGACTAGGTTGACGTAGTCCTCGTAGGTCCTGGGGTGGCAGGTGGCGCAGACCTTGTTTAGCCTCATTAGGTCCTTGTGGCTCATCATGCCGGGTATCGCTATCTCTACCTTGCCGTCGGGGGTCTTGAGGTGCCAGACGTCGGGGACGCTGTGGCAGTTGGCGCAGTAGAGGCCGCGGTGGGCGCCCTTGGTTAGGTCTATGTGGTGTATAGGCACGGTCTTCGCTATCCCGTTGACCTTCATCGTGGCGTGGCACTTGGTGCAGGGGTAGAAGGTGTAGTTGGCCGGGTTCTTGTACTGCTCCGGGGTGGCGGCGTGGGCCGCTACCGGGGCAGCGGCGGCGGCCACGAGGGCCGCCAGGGCTAGTGCGAGTACTAGGCGGTTCACACTCGCTCCCCTCCCTGATGCCTCCTTGTTTCTCTCAGGCGGCAGCATTTTTCCTCATGAACGATTAGGCGGGAGAGGGGTGTCCCCTGCCTTTAGTGGTTCGCCCAGAAGGTATCGGCTGCAATAACCCATCAAGCGAAACGCGTGTTCAAGGAGGAGGCGCTAGAGGGCGTACACCACGAGCCGCCCGGGGTACACCACCACGCCGCCCGCGACCCCGCCCTCCTCGTCGTAGAGGGGCCTCAGCTCCTCCGCGCGGCGGTGAACCATGTAGAAGTAGAGCCCGTTCACTATGTCCGGCGCGCCGCCCGCCAGGTTCGCGGCCGCCGCTATGCAGGCGAGGAGCCCCGCTGCGCCGCCGGCGGCGAGGGCGTAGCCGAGGAGCAGAGGGGTGAGGAGCTGCGGCGCAAGCGCCACCACGAGGTACTCCCCGGGCGTCATGTAGTCGTAGTCCACGACTACCGCGCCAAGCCTGGCGGAGAGCCTCAGCCTCAGCCCCGTGACGCCGAGGAGCCTGGCAGCAAGGTAGTGCATTGCCTCATGCGCCGCGGCCGCGGCCACCGCCGAGGCTATGCTTGCGGCGAGCCCCAGGGGGCATGGGAGCCTCTCACCGGGCCCCGGGGCGCAGTGCCCCGCGATGACCACGGGGAGGGCCACGAGGAGGAGCATGGAGAAGAATAGGCCCAGGTAGAAGGGCTTGAAGCGCTCAACAACCACCTCCACGGGGCGGGGCACCCGGGGTAGAGGAGCGGTCGCCGGCCCCGGTGTTACCTCTTCTTTGCGGCGCCGCGACCCCTGCCCGGCATTGGGCCGCTGGGTGCCCTCTCTATGTAGCGGCGGGCCCAGTCGGGTATCTTGCTCCAGTCGGGCTTTATGATGCCGAACTGGTACTTGGCCTTACAGGAGTCGCAGAGGAGCACCGTGAGGAGGGCCTCCCTGGGGAAGCCGTGGCTGAGCATCTGCTTCAGCACCTTCTCCACCAGCTGCCTCGAGGCTATCGGGGCGCCGCAGGCTATGCAGCGCACCGCCTCCTCGGCGACCAGGGTCCTCCTGGCGGCGGGCCTCGCGGCTGCGGCGTCCTCGTAGCGTATCGCGTCCTCGGGGCATATCTCCTCGCAGTGGCGGCAGGCTATGCACCGGGCGGGGGTGTAGAGAAGCTCCTCCCTCTCCGGCGACCTGTTCAGCTCTATCGCGTCCGTGGGGCACTCCTGGACGCAGGCGCTGCAGAGGGTGCAGCGCTCCGGGTCAACGGTTATCCTTGCCTGGTAGGGGGTGCGGAGCGGCACCCAGTGCTCCGGGTCCTCGCCTAGGAGCCTCCTCTGCTCCGATGCTGCGAGGACGTGGAGCCCCCGGTTGAGCAGCGCGGCCGCGTCCGGCAGGGGCTTCAGGGAGGGGGTTGCTGCGAGCCTCTCAGCGGCCTCCTCGAGGCTCGTGGCGTGGAGCTTCTCCCCTGCCAGTTTCTCGTAGTCCGCGGCCACCGTGTCGAGCCACTTGCCGCGGGAGGGGCCGCAGTAGGGGTCGAGCCTGGTCTCCTCAGCGTCCTCCGCCACTACCAGGGGGTGGAGGCCGAGCGCCCTGGCGGCGAGCGCCTCCTCCAGGCCGACGGTGTAGCTGCAGCCCACGGGGACTATGTACACCGGCGCCACTGGCCGGTGCTGGGGCTCCCGGAGGAGCTGGAGGAGGCGGTGGAGGAGCCACCTGGGGGCCCAGACGAGGTACCCGGGGCCCCGGGCGCCGAGGACGCGTAGGTAGTCGCGGAGAGCGTCCCTGCCGTACCCCGGGACCTGGAGCAGCTCCACGCTGCACAGCGCGGCGGCGCAGGCCTTGCCGCCGCACTCCTCGAGGCACCGTGTGCAGGCCTTCCCTACGCCCCTCTGGGCACACATGCTTGTCTCCACGGGCTTCTCGACAGCAGCCATGGTGGCGCCGACCACGGCGCCTGCCAGCAGCGCCCTCCGGGTCACCTTCTTCTCGCGGAGCGGTAGCTTCTCGAACTCGGCGCGGTCGCTGGGGAGCTGGCCCGCGTAGGCCGCCCTCGCGACCACGAGCTGCCCGTAGCCCACCCCGGCAAGCTCCGCCTCCACGGGGTCAGCGGCCTCGAGGAGGAAGTAGTTGTCGCCCCTCATCCAGGCCTCCCTGGCAGCGACCCTCCAGAGCCCCCAGGCCCCCTTGGCGGCTATGAGCGCCCTCTCCCCGGCCTGGAGGAGCCTCAGGGCCTCACGGACAGCGTCGAGCTTGGAGACCGCGTCCCTCGCACCCGGCACCAGCTCCCTCACGGACTCCTCGACGATTATCCTCGGCGCGGGCAACAGGCTGCACCCAGCGCTGTATCCACGGCAGTGCCTGGGGGCGGGGCGCCCCCTAATACCGGGGGCTCCGCGTGGATGCGGGGCCGCTGCCGCGCCCCGGGGGGCTGCAAGGGCCTTGCGGGTGGCGCTGGTCGTTGTCGCGGGCGAGGCGAGCGGCGTCGGGAAGACAATGCTCGCCGAGGAGCTTGTGCGGAGGCTGGTCGGGGCCGGGCTGCGGGTCGCGGCGGTTAAGCACGTGCACCACGGCGTCGACTACCGGGTCAAGGACACGGGGCGGCTCCGCTCCGCGGGGGCGCGCCGCGTCGTCGCCGTCGGCCCCGGCGAGTACATGGTGGTGGAGGATGGCTGGCTCGGGTTCTGGG
>JALUFI010000001.1 GCA_027043685.1 Pyrodictiaceae archaeon | reverse complement strand
TCAAAAGGCTCTTTATAGAACTTGGCGACCAGCTCGAGAATAGCCTCCTCTACGTGCCCCCGGTAGTACTCTATCCTCCACTCCGGTTCTTTGGCGCCGTCCTCGCCTGGTACACGGAACCTCTCAAACAGCTTCTCCAGGTATACAGTATAGTCCTCGCCGCTTCTACACTTCTCGTAGACCGTTATGGTGGAGCCTTTGATCTCCATGCAGAACCTTATCGAGGAAAGGAGCTTTGCAACCCTCTCTGCGCCTCTTTTCAGAGCCAGGAACCTCTCCGACGAAACGTAGTCCTCAAGGTATTTCTTGAAGCTGAGCAGCCCGCGTGAGCGGATTCTGCTCTTCTTCAGCGCCTCTAACAGCTCCTCAACAATATCCACGTACTCCATTGCTGCTCCGAGAAACATGCCTTCACGCTGGTACCCGGAGGCATACTCCTCCGCGTGGTGGAGCAGCGAGACTATGTTGCTGAACTCGTCTACGAACTTCCTAATAGCTTTCAGTGTTTCGGGGTCCTCAAGGTCGGCGAACACTTCTTGACGGTAGAGTGTATCCTCGATTCTGTCGGGCGGCGTGTACCAAAGCTTCTCGACGAGGCTTGCTACTCTGTCTTCAAGCCTTCTTTTGAAGAAGCGTATTAGCGTATCCAAGCCTAGGTCGTTGAAGGCCTCTGGCGGCTCCTCGGATAGCCTTGGGGGGTCGCTGGTGTAGAGGATGCTCCTGTAATCCACGCCAACCACCGTTGCGTTGCCCGTCCCGGATAAAGAGGCCTCGCTTGTTATCTCATACCGTTTTCGCATAATCAATAAATATAATACTACTTATTATGATAGTATTGTTATTTGTATGTCATGTTTTCTGGCTGGTTCGCCTAGGTCTTGGCCTTATATACCGGTGTGGCTGGCTGCGGCGGCCTGGGTGGTTTGTGGATGCCGGTGGAGGCTCGCAGCGTGGAGGAGTTTGAGCGTGTGCTTGACGTCGCAGTCGAGTGTCGCGTGAAGCTTGGGGAGCGCCGGGTGAGGACCGAGGAGGGCACCAAGAGGGTAAAGGTGTTGAAGGTTAAGGCTAGGACGCCGAGAAGGCTATACACTCTCGTCTTCGATGACATTGACAAGGGGCTTGAGTACGTGAGGAAGATCAAGGAGCGGTGTAAGGAGCTGCGGGTTCTCGACGAGGAGCTTGAGGGCAAGATATAATAACCCTTGGGTCGTTGATGAGAGCCCTCTTCTTTACATGGGCTTGGCTGGGTTCCCTGGGTGGGCCCGTCGTCTAGCTTGGTAGGATGCGGGGTACACGTCTCCCGCGGGTAGGCGCGGGGCGTGCCCGACTCGGGACCCCGTGGTCCCGGGTTCAAATCCCGGCGGGCCCACCAAGCCCGTTCCTCCTCGCCTATCCTCCATCTCCCAACCCGCGACAGAGGCCAGACCGTCTCCTCGCGGTTCATGTCTCCTTGTTGTCCTCATTGACATGTCGTGGGGTTTTGGGGAGGGGTCGCGCTAAGGGCGTCCCTCTTCACGGCCCCTCTTTCTCGGGGCTCCGTGTTTAAGGCCCCGCTCATCCCCCTTGGCGAGGGCTTGGTTCTTGTGCCTCGGGTGGGCTAGGGGTTGTGTGGCAGTAGCCTTATCAGCGATGGGTCTGGCTGCGCCGTGGCTCTCTGGGGAGAGCTTCCTGGGCGTGTAAAGGGTGGCTGCTTTGGCTGGCTATGAGCTTCCCAAGGTGCTCGTGACTACCGTGGTTGGCAGTTATCCGTTGATGCCGGAGGCTGCTGAGGCTATTCGTAGGAGGAAGCGTGGCGAGATAAGCGAGGAGGAGTTCCACGAGCTGGTGAAGCCCGCGATAAAGGCTGTTATTGAGGACTACTTGTGGGCCGGCGTCGATGTTCTCAGTGACGGGGAGCAGGCCCGGGAGGATATGGTTGTCTACTTCGCTGAGCGTATGGATGGGTACCGTGAGGGCGACTGGGTGAGGATATTCGATAATGTGTACTTCCGTAAGCCGATAATCGCCTCTAGGCTTGGGTACCGTGGCCCCATGGCTGTGATGGACTGGGAGTATGCTAGCAGCGTGTCGCAGGGCAGGCCAGTGAAGGCAATAATCACCGGGCCCTACACGATGATTGACTGGAGCTTCGACCTCGTCTACGGCGATCGCCGCGAGGCCGTGCTGGAGATGGCGAGGGTGCTGCGCCGCGAGATAGAGGAGTTCGCGCGCCGCGGCGCCCGGTTCATACAGGTGGATGAGCCCGCGCTCTCCACGAGGCCCTACAGGGAGGAGGCCGAGCTCCTCAAGGAGGCCCTCGAGATTATGTTTAAGGGTGTTGACGCGAAGAAGATTGTGCACATATGCTTCGGCCGTATCGAGAAGATACTCCCCTATGCGCTTGAGTTCCCTGTGGACCAGCTCGACCTCGAGTTCAAGAACAGCAACTTCCGGCTCCTGCCGTACCTCAAGGAGTACGGGTTCGACAAGGAGCTGGGCTACGGTGTGATAGACGTGCATAGCACCCGTGTGGAGCCCGTGGAGGAGATAGTTGCTGACATAAAGAGGCTCATAGACATGGACATCATCCCGCCGGAGAAGATATACGTCGACCCCGACTGTGGCCTGAAGAGGCTGCCAAGGGAGATTGCGAGGCAGAAGCTCCGCAACATGGTCGAGGCCGCAAGGAGGGTCCGTAGGGAGCTAGGCTACGAGTAAGCCTCCTCCCCTTCCCCTTTCCCTCCCGCCTCCCCCGCGGGGCCGCGGATACTCAGCCGCTTGTCTCTGTTCATTGCCTCTCCTCCCTTTTCCCTTGGCCTGGAGGGTTCCACGGGGTTGCAGGGCCTGGAGGGCTTCGCTGAGGCCCGTGAGGGCGGTGTCCGCGTCCTCGTGCCCAGGGAGGAGCTGTACCGCCGCCCCGACGGTGTGTATGAGCCCGCGTGGGCACCGGTGTTCTATAATCCCCGGATGGCGTTCAACCGGGACATTGCGGTTGTGTTCGCCAGGGTTTATGGGAGGCTGCGCGGCGTCTCGAGGCTCTTGGTGGCGGAGCCGCTTGCCGGCACGGGTGTGAGGGCTGTCCGCTACGCGGTGGAGGCCGGTGCCTGGGTCGTCGCGGGCGATATCGACCCCTTGGCGGTGGAGGTCGCTAGGAGGAACGCGGAGATCAATGGCGTCTCGGGCAGGGTGCTTCTGCTCAACATGGATGCGAACGAGATGCTTGCCTCGCTGCGGAGGAGGGGACTGAGGCCCGACATAGTGGACCTGGACCCCTTCGGGAGCCCAGCACCCTTCCTCGACGAGGCGATACGTAGCCTCGGGCCACGAGGCGTGGTCGCCGCCACTGCTACCGACACGGCGCCGCTCGCTGGGAGCCATCCCCGCGCGCTGAGGAGGAGGTACGATGTACGCCCAGCGAGGACAGCGTGGGAGAAGGAGCAGGCTGTCCGGATACTCGCCGGCTACATCATACGCCGCGCCGCCAGCAGCGAGTACGGTGCCAGGATACTCCTAGCCTACTACGCCGACTACTACGTAAGGGTCTACGCGGAGCTGGTCAAGGGCGCGGGCAGGGCCGACGAGTCCCTAGAGACCCTGGGCTACGGCCTCTACTGCCCAGGCTGCGGCTACACGGCCCTCACCCGTGAGGAGCCCAGCCTCTGCCCCTACTGCGGCGCCCGGCCCCTAGTCGTGGGGCCCCTCTACACCGGGCCCCTCTGCGACCCCAGCCTAGTCGAGGAGATGAAGCGGGAGGCCGAGAGCCTATCCAGCAGCCTCGCCGCCGGGGACAGGGCGGCCAGGTTCCTCTCAGCGTTCCTCGAGGAGTGCACGATAACCAGGCCCTACTACAGGGTGGACCGGCTCAGCAGCCTGCTCCGCACCAACATGCCGAGCCCCCGGCTCCTGGCCGAGAGGCTACGAGGAATGGGGTACCGGGCCTCGACAACCGTGTTCGACCCGCGGGGCGTCAGGACGGATGCGCCCCACCCCGTGGTTGTGGAGGCGGTGAGGAGCCTCTCCCCGAGCAGCCGGGGAGGCGGCTAGTCGCTCATCGCTTGTTTTATCATCTTTATCTTCGCGTTTAGCCAGTTGCGGAGAATCGGGCAGGTCGTGGGATCGAAGAAGCCGCCCAGGTGGCACCTCTCCAGGTTCTTGCAGCTGAAGCACGGTATCTCTATCGCGGAGCCTATGCTGACGCTGAGGCGGGCCTTCTCCCTCTTCTGCTGCGCTATGAAGAGCTTGTAGGTGCGCCTACCGTTGTGCACCGCGGGCTCGCGGATGATAAGCCCCTTCTTGAGCAGCCTGAGAGCCAGCCTCGAGCCCTCCCTGCTGTCCAGCCCCAGGCTCTTCCATAGCTCGTGCTGGTAGATTCCCTCCTCGCCCCTGGAGCGGATTATGTCGAGCGCCCGCCTCTCTATCTCGGAGAGGTCGCTCCTCTGCTCGCCCCCGAGGGGAGGCTCAATAGTTGCGGCCAAGACCCTCACCCTTCACGCTCAGCGCCTATACGTCCCCACTTCATCACCCATACCGGCACGGGTACACGATGCACCGGGGGACTCTGTTACGGGGAGGGAGCCGGTACCAAGACTGCTAGTGATACGGTGCCCCTATAACCCTATCCTTTGTCCACTCCGAGCTATAGAGGCTAGACGATAAGCGAGACCCTGCAACAGTTCAGCTAGAACCCCTTTCCTTAACACCCCCGCCCGGGGAAGGCCCCGGGCGCGGCGCGCGGCGAAAGAGAACGGGGGGATGCGTGAAGAACGCACAAGGGCGCCTGGAGCCCCCGAAGGAGGGGGGCTAGAGCCTCACCTCTATGTAGAAGTTGTCGACTATGTCCCTGTACCTGTTCCTTATCGTTGCGTCCGAGGTGCCTACCGCCCGGGCCACTTCTAGCTGGTTCCTCTTCTTGTCGAGGAGGGTTGAGGCCAGGTATACTGCGGCTGCGGCGAGGGGCTCCGGCGGCTTGCCCTGGGAGAGCCTGGTTCTCTCTAGGAGGGCTGTGAAGCGGAGGGCGAGGCTCTCGACCTCGCCGCTCAGGCCGAGCCTGGAGGCTATCTTGGACACGTACATGCTCGGCCTGGGGGGTGTGGCGGCTGTTACGCGGAGCTTGCGCACTATGTTGTTGTAGGCCCTCCAGACTGCCTGGATGTTGACGTTGAGTGCCTCGGCTACGTCCCTTGCTGATATCGGGTGGCCCTCTATCCTCGACGCTATTATCGCGGCGGCGGCTAGGTACTCGTTCACATTGTTCTTCTTTATGAGCCCAATATCATATATCTTCTTGACTAGTTTCGCCATTGTCTCGTGGACGCGTGCGGGCAGGTGGAGCCTGGTAGAGGCCCGGTTGACCTCCTGTAGGAGGCTGATGAGCTTCCGGTGGCCGTGGGTGCGGAGCCTGGCCTGGAGTATGGCTAGCTTCCTCTGCCTCGGGTCAGCGGCTGCGCGGCCGCGGGCATAGATGTAGGTGGTGAGGCCCTTGTCGTGCACGGTCTCGGTGAGGGGTGCTCCTACACGGCTCCTCCGTATACGGTCCTCCTCGGTGAAGCTCCTCCACTCGGGCCCTACGTCAAAGTCGGCCTCGGATATCACGTAGCCGCAGTTGGTGCACACGAGGTTCCCGGACTCGTCCCGCCTAGCGTAGAGGCGTAGATCCGCTCCACAGTTGGGGCATCTTAGTAGGCTCAACGCTTGCCTCCCCCGCCTCCCCGGCGGGGGCCGCGCCTGGGCCCGGGGCCTCCCCGGCGGCCCTGCTGCCTGCCGCCCCGCTGCCTCCTCCCCTGCTGCGTCGCCCGGGCCTGGGGCTTGCTGCGCTGCCTGCCCCTCCTCTGGCCCCTGCTGCGCGGCGGCCTTGGGGGCCGGTAGTAGAGCGTGGCCCCCTCCTCCACCTTGATGTCCCTGCGGTCGGGCTTTATGACGGCGTACGGGGACTTCACGGGCCCTATGATGTCCAGCAGCACGCCTACACGGTTCGTCTTCTCATCGTACACCGGTGTGTTGAGCGGCGGCAGCTTCTCCCCCGTCTCGAGCGTTGCTACTATGTAGCCGTTGTGGGTTGTGTGGAGCACCCTGCCTAGCCTCTGGAGCATGGCTCGGCGGCACCCGTCGGCTCCGCCGGGGCCCCGGTGGCGCGGCCCCCCTTATTCAGTGCCCAGCGGGTACTGTACAGCTCCAGGGCTCCTTGCCGGGCTAAAAGCCGGGGGGCATGGTAGTACCGGGGGTGCGCGGTGCAGGCGCTGCACGTGGTGGGCTGCGGCCCCGTTGGCGGCCTCTTGGCCGCTGCGGCTGCCTCGGCGGGGCTCCGGGTGAGGCTGCTCTGCCTGGATAGGCGGAGGGCCTCGCTTCTCCGCGCTGAGGGTATCCGCCTCGTCCACGGCGGCGAGGCGTTGGTCAGGGTCGAGGTCGATGTCTACACCGGTGTCAGGGAGGGTGTGGCTGTGCTTGCTGTCCCAGCCAGGCTGCTGGGCAGTGTTGAGCGGCGGCTGGGGGAGGGGGTTGAGAGGGTCTACGTCCAGCCAAGCCCCCTGGTTGAGAAGAGGCTGGAAGGCCCCGGTGCCGGGCTCCTCGCCCTCTACGGCTGCGCTTGGCTCGTGGAGGGCGTGGCGGGGAGGATAGGCTACGCGGTCTCCAGCGCCAGGTACAGCGGCCTAGGCC
Organism: Pyrodictiaceae archaeon; assembly: GCA_027043685.1. Classification (GTDB taxonomy): domain Archaea; phylum Thermoproteota; class Thermoprotei_A; order Sulfolobales; family Pyrodictiaceae; genus QNYQ01. The sequence continues at coordinate 72 of JALUFI010000001.1, read as the reverse complement.
CCGTGGCCGAGGGGCTCGCGGAGGGGCTCCGGTTCCTCGGCGCCCGGGTCGAGGAGAGGCGCGACCCCAGGG